>CAYFYG010000055.1:0-2644 GCA_964347225.1 uncultured Dehalococcoidia bacterium
ATCTGGATGGCAGTGCCTCCGCGTGTGGTGCAAGCGGTGGTCGCCGCGGCGGAGCGGCACTGCGATCCACGGACGGATGTGGCAATGGCCGAGCTACAGATGTAACAGTTCCTCGCCGAAATCGTTCTATGATCGTGAACCACTGCGCGGCAAGTCGGGGGACCTGATGCCGCGACCTGCACTGGAGGTAGAAGATGGACAGGCCAGACGCTCCGGAAGAGGAGCGGTACCTGGGCCTGAGGGCAACGCAGATCAACCTGGCGTTCTTCGCGGTCGTGGGGGCAATTGGGCTGGGCGCGGCGGTGTATTTCGGCGCGGCGGGCGCTGTTCAGGACTATCTCGGCGGCGAGCCTTCGTCGGGCGGAGCCTCGGTCACCGAGAGGGCCACGCCAACCGGCGAGGCGGCGGTACCGACGACGGCGGCGACGTTGACCGCAGAGGAGGCGGCTCAGTCATCGGTGCTCACGATAGAAGACTTCCCGAGCGGCTGGACGGCGGCCCCGGTGGACGACGAGGAGGATGGCGAAAGTGACTTCGACGTCAGCGAAGAGTGCGCGGTCCTGAACGAACTGGAGCACCCGGCTGGCGAGATCGCAACGGCAGACTCTGGCAATTTCGAGGGTCCTGAACGGCAGGACGCAAGCTCCGATTCTACGGTGTTTTCCACCGGTGCTGCAGCACAGGCAGTCGTTGAGGCTTTCGACGACGGACTGACTCGTTGCCGTGACGAATTCGTCGGGGCATTTGAGACTGCGCTGCTGGAAGAATGGGACCTGACCGAAGGCGACACGCGCCTTACCGGACTCGACATCTCGGTGCAAGACTTGGAGTTCCCGGAGCTTGGAGATTCGATGACTGCGTATCGCATCGAGATCACGACTATTGTGGACGAGATCGTCGTGCCGTTCGTGATCGACTTCGTGGTCATTCGTACAGGCCGGATGGTCGGAGGTTTCAGCTACTTGTCGGTGGGCAGCGTCAACTCCCTCGAGGAAGAGCGGCTGGCGGAGGTTGTCGCCGAAAAGATTGCGAGAGCGAACGGCCTGCTCTCACAGTAGCTCAACGAGATCTCTACAACAGTTGACAGCGACGATACTAGTCGCGGGAGATGATGTCGGCGTCCACGATCTTCCACTCGGAGCCGACGCGTGACCAGCGGGCGCGGACGGTGAACGTCTGGGGCCCGACGTACTTGACGTCGTACAGGTAGTCGTCGCCGTCCTGGCTGCTGCCCAGCAGTTCGTAGTCGTTGATCTGGATGGCGGTGCCGCCGCCGGCCGCCTCCTGGAGCTTCATCATGGCGTCAGGCTCGAGGTCGTGCATGATCTGGCCGATGTCCATGCTGACGATGGCCCTGGCGTGGCGCTGAACGACCTCGTCGACGGCCGGGTCCTGGGTCATGGCTGCCTCCTTCCAGGCGAGTTTCGAATGCGAATATACGGGGGAGCGGGGGCCGTGTCAACGGCGCGCAGGGGCGGCTAACGGCCGAGGGCGCGGAGCAGGGCGGCCACGAACCGGGAGAGGACACCGGGCTTCTTCTCACCGTCCGCCCACAGGCGCTGCGCGTGGACGACCATCCACTCGCCGTCGAGCTTGCGCCAGCGGCTGCGAACGACGAAGGAGACGTCGCGGGCGGAGTAGCGGACCTCGAAGACGTAATCGCCGCCGCGGGACTCGTGGCCATCGATCTCGTAGGAGGCGACGCGGGGCGGGTCGCCGGGGAAGGAGGCGCGCAGGGTGTCGACGGCCTGGGGGGTGAGGTAGCTGGCGTAGCCCTGGACGTCCGTGCGGACGCGGGCTTCGGCCTGGTCGCAGACGGCGGCGAGGAGGTCTTCCGGGGCTTCGGGCAACAGGCTACTCCAATCGGTCCTGCGGGTGCTTGTCGGCATCAACCTCCACAATCTGGAGGAAGCGATGTTTTCCGATACGGATGACGTCGCCTGGCCTAAGGTCGACGACGTGGGTTGTGAATTGATGCCCATTGACTTCGACGGCACCTTGCTCGATTAGTCGGCGCGCTTCCGTCCGGCTGGAGACAAGCCCAGATTTGTGCATGATGTGCGGAAGAGAATGCTTGCCCCGGGCTACCGCCAAGGCATTCGTGAACTGCAGGGTCGCGTCACCCCTCTCTTGACCACCCGCCCTGAGGTGGGCCTCGCCCTTGGCGACGACACGGAAGGTGGGGGCTTCCCGCTTACGGAAGGTCCGTTCGAACCCGTCCTCCGCCTCCCGGGCATCCTGCTCGCTGTGGAACTGGGTGACGATCTCGCGGGCGAGGCGCATCTTGCGCTCCATGGCCTGGGCGCCGCCCGCCTCGACGGCCTTGCGGACGCTCGCTAGCTCATCATCGGGGACGTCGGTCAGAAGCTGGAAGTAGTCCATCGTCAGGGAGTCGGGGATGGACATGAGCTTGCCGTACATGTCGTGGGGCGGGTCGTCGATGCCGATGAAGTTGCCGAGGGACTGGCTCATCTTCTGCGTGCCGTCGAGACCCACGAGCAGGGGGACGAGGAAGACGGCCTGGCCCGCGCCGGCTGGGCCGGCCTTCTGACCGAGCATGCGCTGGAGCTCGCGGCCGACGAGGTTGTTGAACTTCTGGTCGGTGCCGCCGAACTCGACGTCGGCCTCGACGGCGAAGGAGTCG
>CAYFYG010000056.1:0-1626 GCA_964347225.1 uncultured Dehalococcoidia bacterium
GTGGGCAAGATCATCGAGTACTTCGGTGAGGGCGTTGCCTCTCTCAGCGTGCCGGCACGTGGAACCATCACCAATATGGGTGCCGAGCTCGGTGCCACCACCTCTGTCTTCCCCTCCGATGAGCGCACTCGCGAGTACTTTCGGGCCCAGAAGCGGGAGAAGATGTGGCGGGCGCTCACCGCCGACGCCGACGCGGACTACGATGAGGTGGTCGAGATCGATCTGGACAAGCTCGGGCCGATGATCGCCCAACCGCAGAACCCGGACAACGTGGTGCCGATCGAGGAGGTGGAGGGCACGAAGCTGGCGCAGGTGTGCGTTGGCTCCTGCACCAACTCCTCCTATTACGATCTGACGGTCACGGCAGAGGTGCTCAAGGGGCGCAAGGTCAACCCCGGCCTGAGCATGACCGTCACGCCCGGCTCCCGACAGGTGTTCAACATGATCGCTCGCAGCGGCGCCCTGGCCCATCTGATCGGGTCCGGCGCGCGCATTCTGGAGTCGGCCTGCGGCCCGTGCATCGGTATGGGTCAGTCGCCGCCGTCCGACTCCGCTTCGCTACGAACCTTCAACCGCAACTTTCCCGACCGGTCCGGCACTCCCAACGACCGCGTCTACCTGGCCAGTCCGGAGGTGGCGGCGGTCTCCGCCCTCGCCGGCGAGATCGCGGATCCCCGCAAGTGGGGCTCGCCGCCGACCGTGGAGACCCCCAGGGAGTTCATCATCGACGACGAGTTCATCATCCCGCCGCCGGATAGCGGCGAGGGCGTGGAGGTGGTGCGGGGGCCCAACATCAAGCCGCTTCCTTTGGCCGAGCCGCTGGCACAGACCATCAAGGCCCCTGTGCTCATCAAGCTGGGCGATAACATCAGCACCGACGACATCCTGCCCGCGGGCTCCAAGGTCCTGCCCCTGCGCTCGAACATCCCCGCGATCTCCGAATATGTCTTCCACTACAAGGACCCGGAGTTCGCCGCCAAGGCCAAGGAGGCCGGGGCGAGCATCATCGTCGGGGCATCCAACTACGGGCAGGGCTCGAGCCGCGAGCACGCGGCCCTGGCGCCCATGTACCTGGGCGTCAAGGCGGTGCTGGCCAAGACCTACGCCCGTCTGCACCACACCAACCTCGTGAACTTTGGCATTCTCCCGCTCGTGTTGGACGACGGGGCGGACGACCGCATCAACGTGGGCGACGTACTGGAACTCCCGGACGTGCGTGACGCCATTGGCAGCGGCGAGGTCACCGTCCGCAACACGACGCAGGGGTACGAGTTCACGGCCCGCCACAACCTGTCTGAGCGGCAGATCGAGGTGCTGCTAGAGGGTGGCCAGCTGAACTACGTCAAGGCCCGGGCCACCTGAGCGCCCGGTAGCGGACCCACAGTCAACTGAATCGGCAGGCCCGTCTCCGCGGCCGCTATCGCGCTTACCCGTCGGGTGTGCTATTGTAGGCGGGGTCACCCTCAGCCAAATAACAACGCATGCCCCACCGGACCAACCTCATACAGGAAGACGCCGCCCGCCCTGAGACCAGACAAGCTGCAATCGGCGTCCTGCAAACCGCCGATACCGAGTCGGGTTGGGACGTCGATCAGGCTGGCATCGCGGTTGCCGGAGAGTACGGGA
>CAYFYG010000057.1:0-2983 GCA_964347225.1 uncultured Dehalococcoidia bacterium
TGCAGCTTCATGTGCCGCATCTTCCGGTGTCGCGCCAGCGGCGGCGAGGTGGTCGCGAGGCTGGCCCTGCCCTGCACGTGGTGCAGAGTGAGCCTATCCGGCTCGAGCGGCTCCTTCAAAGGTTCGGTGACCTTCGTTTCCTCAGTGTTCAGCTCTTCCATGGCACCTTCGAATCCCAAGGGTTGATGTGACGTATTCTCCGCGAGTTCTCCCGTGAGCTCCGGGTCGGGCTAAAGAACACGCCGGGCGCGTGCATAAGCTTGCTGAAGGGGAAGTAGGCGATGAGCGCGCAGATCAGCAGCATGTGCGCCAGGAAATACGAGCTCGTGGGCGGGCCCACCGGGTCAAGGGTCAGCAGTCCGAGGATGAACGCCTTCACGTCCACCATGGAGGTCCGAGCGGCATAGCGCATTATGATCCCCGTACCGGCGATGCCGCCCAGCAGCGCCAGCACGAAGTAGTCCGATAGGATGGACACGTAGATAACGGGCCGGAGCACCAATCGCCGCGCCAGCAAGTACAGGATGGGCAACAGGAAGAGGTAGCCGGCCCAGATGCCTGGTGTCTGCATCGTCATCACCCAGTCGGGGACCGGGTACAGGAAGTACCGCAGGTGGCGCAGAATGATGAGCACCAGGCCGGCATGCATGGCCCAGGCGCCCACCCACAGCAGCTTGTCCGCGCGGAACAGGCTGTTGAACAGCAGCACCTCGCTGAGCACCCGCACGGTGACGCCCGGATATGTCTTGGGGGCTGGCGTGGTGGGGATCTTCAGCGGAACCGGCGCCGTCGCCCACACGAACACGCGAGCTGCAACGCCCGCCACGAAGATGACGGCCACCACGTACGCCAATGCAACCAGGATCACCAGGTGCCCTCCCTAGTCGGGCGCCTGGATCGGCGGCGCGCAGGGTGCGTTCTCAGCCAGCCGACAGGCACGTCGCCAGCCGGTTCAAGGCCCGTGTCCCCGGGCCTGCCGTTTCTACACACAACCGGTAGGCTTCGGCAGTCCCGCTATCTTGCATGCCCCCTTCGCCGGCCCCGAGGGGAACAGCTCGTAGATCGTGCCCAGGTCATACCCCGTGTCCTTGCACAGCTTGCGGATCATCGGGGCGATCCCGAACTTCAGGTAGTAGTCTCGAATGTAGTTGACCACCTTCCAGTGGTCCTCCGACAGGTTCTCCACTTCCTCGTCGCCAGCCAGGACGCCGGCCACTGTCTCGCTCCACGCCTGTGGGTCCTGGATGAACCCGTCCTCATCCACTTCTAGCTGCGTCCCAGCGAAATCCCGCATCGGCATATTTGCTACACCTCCCTAGTTGTCAGGGGCAGGCGGGGGCCTACTCCTCTGCCTTACCCTTCAGCGTCACGTAGGATGTCCCAAGGTAGAGGAACTCCACCCTGTCCTCATTCGCCAGTTCGTTGACTGCCTGGTCCACCTCCCGCTTCGATATCCCGATCTTCTTCGCCATGTCTCGGTTCTTCGCCTTGGATACCGTCCCCAGGTACTCCAGGACCTTCTCCTTGAGCTCTTCGCTGGCTGGTTCAGCCATGACTGGCTCACCTCCCTACCATTTGAAATTTGTGGTGTTTCGGAAGGTCGTCACTGCGTGCGTGAAGTCGTCGATGTGCTTGTCCGTGAACTCGATCCCTGTCAGGCGGAAGAACCTCTCCCAGCCGATGCGCTCGATCCACTCGCTCACGCGCTCGCCATCGCGCGCTCGCGCGGCGTACACGTCCACGATGTTCTTGATCGCGCTCACGACTTCCGGCCAGCGCGGCGGGTTGTTCGGAAGGTAAGGTATCGCTAGCCGCGAGAACATCGGCGGCGTGCGCGCGTTGGATACCTTGCCCCCTACGAAGATCGCCACGCCGTCGAACTCCGCGTTGTGAATCTGCATGGCCGGGCAAACCGTGAAACAGTTGCCGCAGTACATGCACCGCTCATCGGTAATGGTAACGCTCTTCTCCTTGGGGTTCGGCCTTATCGCCAGCGTGGGGCACGAGGCGATCAAGGTCGGCACCTCACACTGCTTGGCCACTCGCTCATGGTCGATCACTGGCACCTTGCGGTGCACGCCTACAAGCGCGATGTCCGAGCAGTGAACGGCGCCGCACATGTTCAGGCAGCAGGCCATCGCGATGCGCGTCTTACCTGGCAGCCTCTTCGACGAGAAGTAGGGCGCCAGCTCGTCCATGATCGACTTGACCAGCCCTGACGCGTCGGTGGCCGCGCTGTGGCAGTGCACCCATCCCTGGGTGTGGACTATGTTGCTGAGGCCGCTGCCCGTCCCGCCGATGAGCATCCCCCTCTTCTCCAGTTCGGCCTTCAGCGGCTCGAATTGCGCCTTGTCGCTCACCAGAAACTCGACGTTGTTGCGGCTGGTGAATCGCAGGTGCCCGCCGCAGTACTGGTCCGCGATGTCACAGATGTCGCGGATGAAGTCGATGCTCACTAGCCTTGGCGATGCCACCCGCACGCTGAAGATCTCGGCGTCCGTCTCTGAGACGTGCCGGAGCACGCCGGGCGTCAGCTCCTCGTGGTAGGCCCACTTGCCGTAGTTCTCCTTGATAAGAGGAGGCAGCATCATCCGGTAGTCAGGAGGCCCGATGTCGGTCTTGGCTCGTTCCTGTGTCATGACGTCGCGTCCCCTTTCCCACCGTTGTCGGAGGGCTCGATTCCAAGTTCTTCCGGCTGCCAGAAGAAGTACGGGTTCGCCCGCGGGCGGCCGACCATCTGGGGCACCGGCGGCAGGTCCACCGCCCGCAGGAAGTTCCCCATCCCCGTCCGGTCGATCAGCTCACCGATGCGCTCCCGGCTCCTGCCGTTCTCGTCCCACCACTCCCATAACCTCTCCAGCAGGTCCTTGATCTCATCGTATGGTGGCTCCACCTTGATGAAGGGCACCAGCACCCACGAAAGGTAGGCCGACTTGAGGATGGGCGCCTTCCCGCCGATAAGGATGGTGGCGCCCCTGTCGAC
>CAYFYG010000058.1:0-4759 GCA_964347225.1 uncultured Dehalococcoidia bacterium
TCGAAGCTCGCCGGCACGACACCCACGGGCTCGCCGTCGGTCTCCACCGGCACTCGGCCCTCCGCCGTGACCTCCACTCGGCGGGCCGTGCGGTAGTCCACATGCGGAAGGTCCACGAAAGCACCGCTGCGCAGCTTGCCTAGGCCCCTGAGGCGCTGCAGCAGACCCGCGTGGACAATGCGCACCACATCCAGCAGGCCATCGTCCGGGCGCGCCGACGGCGCTGATCGGATCCCTGCGCCCGAGTATGAGCCATTGGCGATCCAGACATTGTTGAGCATCACGGTCTCCGCAGGTCCACCGTCCATAGAGAAGGAGACCGGTTGGTCACGGTAGTGGAGCATGGCAATCACGATGGCCCATAGATAGGTGGCGACAGCCCCGAACCGCTTGGAAGAGGCGTCCACCGCCTTGCACGCCTCCGCTCCCAAGCCTGCTTCCGCCTCGTTGATGAAGTAGCGCGTCGTTGGAGCACCGTCGAAGCTGACGAAGCGCGCCCGCCCCACATCCACATCGTGCCGGTGCCCCCGTGCTATAATGCCAGCCGCCCCTTCTAGCGAGCGGGGTGCTCCGAAGCTGCGCAGGAAATCGCTGCCCGTGCCCGCGGGAATCACCCCCAGGGCCACCCCTGACGGCACCGCCCCGTCCTCGCCGATGAGGCCGTTCACCACCTCGTTCGTTGTGCCGTCACCGCCCACCGCAACGACCACCTCGTACCGCCCGACGGCCTCAGCGGCCAGCCGCCTCGCGTCCCCCGCCGACTCAGTGAAGGCGGCATGGAAGGGCGGGAGGATCGCGCGCAGCCGCCTCTCCATCCCGGGCCATTTTCGACTTGCCGATCCACCACCGGAGCGCGGGTTGATGATGAGCAGGTGACTCGCGCTCACTCCTCCGCCTCCCCGGCGGAGGTCTCGGCCTGAGAGCGAAAAGCCATCATGCGAGCCACGGCCTCCTGATAGGCAGCTATCTGGCGGCCGGTCTCCTTGCGACTCCAGCCCAGGACACGGCCCATCAGTCGTGCCGCCTCATCTGTCACCGCTCTTCCCGCCTCTTCCCCGAACAGCATTAGGTCGGCGCGGCGCCGCATGAAGTCCTCAAGGGTCACGGCCATCTCCTGGCGTGCGGCGTGGGTCGCTTCGACGGCCAGTACCGGACAGCCGGGGCCCAGAGGCTCGAGCAGATCGGGCTCGCGGACGGCGTGGCTCAGCACCCGCACGTGTTCCGTCCCGTGCACGCTCACCAGTCGCTTGGCGGCCTCCTCCGGTATTTGCCATCCGTCGCGCAGAGCCGCCACCGCGTCCTCCTCGTATCGAGGAAAGTCGGCAGCGCCACCGCCGGGCAGCGGCACCCGGGCCGTCCGACAGCGGGCCGGTCGCTTCGAAAAGCCCACACCGTCGCGCTCGATGACATGATCCACTAGGTGCTCGGCCATAGCCCGGAAGGTCGTAAGCTTCCCGCCGCAGATCGTGCACAGCCCCGGAGGTCCATCCACGATCTCGTAGTCGCGGGGCACGCTGGAGGGAGCGCCCTCCTCGCGGAGCAACGGCCGCACACCGGCCCAGGTGGACACCACGTCGGTCATCGACAGACCCGTCGTGAAGGTGCCGTTGGCGGCTTCCAGCACGTAGGACACGTCTTCGTGGTCGGCTTCCACTCCGCTGGGATCATCGGCGAAATCGGTGTCAGTGGTCCCTATGTACGTGTGCTGACCATGGGGCATAGCGAAGAGGTCGCGGCCGGTCCAGCCGAAGGCTACGACACCGTTGATGGCGAGCCGGGCCCGGGGCACTACCAGGTGGATGCCCTTGGTGGGCCGGAGGAGGCTGGCGGCCCCCGCCAGCGCCCGCACCTGGTCCGTCCAAGGGCCGGCGGCGCTCACCACTGCCCGGGCGCGAACGGTGCCCTTGCCGCCACCGACCAGGTCACGGTAGTGGATGCCAGCGATGCGTCCGCCCGCCTTCTCCAGGCCCGCCGCCTCCACGTAGTTGACAGCCGCGGCCCCCAGCCGGACCGCCGAGAGAGCCACGTTTAGGGTGAGACGGGCGTCGTCCGTTACGGCGTCGAAGTAGCGGTAGGCCACCTGCAGGCCATCCGCTCGTAGTTGGGGCTCGGCCTCCAGCGTCTTCTCGGGGGAGAGGCTGCGGTGCCGGCCGATACCCAGACCGCCCGCCAGCAGCTCATACCCGACCAGGCCAAATCGGAGGGGCAGGGGCCTGTGGTGACTTTCCGGATAGAGGGGTAGCACGAAGGGCGCTGCCCGCGCCAGGTGAGGAACCAGCCGCAGCAACAAGCCGCGCTCCCGCAGCGCCTCCCGAACTAATCGCATCTGCCCGTGGCGCAGGTAGCGCAGGCCTCCGTGGATCAGCCGCGACGACCGACCGCTCGTGCCCGAAGCGAAGTCCCCCTTCTCGACGAGAGCGACGGACAGGCCGCGCATGGCAGCGTCGCGCGCGATGCCGGCGCCCGTGATCCCACCACCGACGACCGCTATGTCGAACGTCTCGTCCCTCAGGCGCTCCAGCAGGGCCGCGCGGCTGACGTCGGCAACAGGCGGACCGACCGGTGGCGACCCTTTACGCATGTGCATCCTCCGTGCCCGCGATGGGCGGACTCCCGTTCGTCGAAAGCTCAGGTATCAGCTTGCCGGGGTTCATGATGCCCCCCGGATCCAGCGTCGACTTGAGTGCGTCAAGCCATCGCGCGCCGGACAGCCCCAGATAGGGCTCCATCCACGTCCGATGATCGCTGCCGATTCCGTGGTGGTGGCTGAGAGCGCCACCGTGGCCAACGACCGCCTCCGTGGCCGCCATCTTCATCCGCTCCCACTGCTCGATCTCGCCACCCCGCTCCTGCGCAGCCAGGAAAGTGAAGTAGATGGAGCCACCGTCGCTGTATGAGTGCGAGAGGTGTGCCATTACCGCGCTCCCTTCGCCCAGCGCGTTGCCGATGGCCTTTCGGACAGCGGCGTAGAGCGAGAGGTATCGCTCCCATGTGGTCGCTGTCTCCAGCGTGTCGACCATGATCCCGTGATCCAGCAGAAGATCCCGCAGGTACGGGGCGTCGTAGCGAGAGCGCTCCCATGCCCGTCCCGGGCTCCTACCCAGCGACTGCCCATCGTGCCGCCGCAAGATCGGCTTCGCCTCTGCCCACCCGTGCTTCACGGCCGCCTCTCCTCCCTCGAAGCCCAAGATCATGATAGACGCCGACTCCAGATCCAACCCTTTCCGGGAAAGGTACCAGATGCCGGCCCGCTCCACAGCCGCCGCCAGGCCGTGCCGCGCCGGTCGCAGGGCAAGGCTAGACGCAGTCTCTGGCTCGTCCGATAGGCGCAGGACGGCTGGCTCCAGGCCGGCCTGCATCACCTCGCGGGCGGCGGCTATCCCCTCGGCGAAGTCATGGAAGAGGTAGCCCCTGTAATCCTGATACGCAGGCAATGACGCTAGTCGTAGGGTGGCCTCCGTGATCACTCCCAGAGTGCCCTCCGAACCGGCGATCAACTGCACCAGATCAGGGCCGGCCGCCGCCGCCGGCACAGCGGGCGTGGCTAGCACCCCGTCGGGGTATGCCAGACGCAGCCCCTCCACCCGCTCCTCTATCTTCCCGTACAGAGTGGACTTCTGCCCTGCGGAGCGCGTCGCGATCCAGCCCCCCAAGGTGGAGTGCTCGAAGGACTGAGGGAAATGGCCCAGCGTGAAGCCCGCAGCGTTCAACTGGTGCTCCAGATCTGGGCCGGCGATGCCCGCCTCCACCGTCGCCGTCGCCGACTCGCGCTCGATGCGCACGACGCGAGCCATCTCTCCCAGATCTAGAGTCAAGGCCGGCCCTTCGCCGGCGGGCTCGACGCCCCCCACCACCGACGTGCCGCCGCCGAACGGGATCACAGCGACGCCCTCGCGGGCCGCCAGTTCCACCACGGCCGTCACCTGCTCCTCCGTTCGGGGCCACACCACCACGTCCGTGGGATTCGGCACCTGGCCCTGCCGGATCCGCACCAGGTCCTTGTACCCCTTCCCCAGGCTCCGCACCGCCCGGTCGGGGCCCTCCGTCGACACACCTCCCTCACCCGCGATAGTGCCGAACTTCGAAATGACCGCCGCTGTCAGCCGGGGCGGTCGCAGTTGCACCCCCTCCAGCGACTCCAGGCGGCTGCTAGCCTCCGTGGGCCCCAGCCGCGCGCGGATGTAGCCCCAGAATCGCTCCGGGTCCGGCAAATGGTATGCCTTCCCCTCCTCACCCCAACCCCACCACTTGGATGCCGCCCTCCCCTCGTGCGCAGGTCGAGTCTTTCCAGTCCGCATGCCTTGATCCACTTCCTTCAGGTACTCTATCTCCCTGTTCCTGCCATGTCCATTGTGCAACCTGGGATGTCGCGCAAGGTTCTACCCCATGCTCTGCCCCTGCCACCTCGGCACCCCTCCCGCCCCAATCCTACCAGCATCGCCAGTCCCTCACGCGATCCCGCCCTAGACACACCGTCTGCCCACCGCTAGACTGAACGCGGTCACTTGCCCATAGTGTCCACGATACCGTCCCGCCAACATTCGCAATGAGGTGACCCATGAAAGTCCACGAATACCAAGCCAAAGAAGTCCTCGCCCGCTACGGCGTGCCCGTACCCAATGGCCGCGTAGCCGCCTCCACCGACGAGGCCTCCGCCATCGCCGCTGAACTCGGCACCCCTGTCGCCGTCAAGGCCCAGATCCACGCCGGCGGCCGCGGCAAGGGCGGCGGCATCAAGCTCGCCGACACGCCCGACCAG
>CAYFYG010000059.1:0-4537 GCA_964347225.1 uncultured Dehalococcoidia bacterium
TCGGTTCTGTCCTTGACGCCGAACACCCACTCGTCCAGGAATCCCTGAAAGTCCTCGACTGTGCTGGACGCCTTCTGGTATTGGAACCCAAAGGGGAGGTCAACATCGTAGAAACCCGGCGTATAGCCTGGGTGGGCGCCGAAGGGTTCCTCCACGACCGCGACGACCCTGAAGTCCGGAACGATCGTCCGGGAGGGGTCCTTGCCGATCATCTCTCGACTGACGATCCTCTCGCAGCTCACGATGACCTTGTTCGCTGCGTTGGCCCCCATCTGGCAGTCGCCTCCGATGCCCCATATCTGGGCGTTGCCAAGCTCATCCGCCTGCTGGACGTGGATTATCGCCACGTCGGGGTGGAGGGCGGGGACCAGCACGGTCGGGCTCCCGTCAAACGGCGAGTCGATCACCTTGTACTTACCGTCTCCCATGAACGACTTCACGTTCATCAGGTCTGAGCCCGCCATGTCCTTGACAGGGACAAACGGCATCCCCATGGCGCCGGCCATCAGCATCATGGGCAGCGATAGGTTCGTGTATTCCTCCACCTCTATCTTGTGTGGAATTCCCTGCTCGATGGAGCGGCGATAGCAGCGCCCCAGGCCAAAATAGCCGAGCGACAGAAAGGTGGCGATGAACCGTTTCACCACGCCCGCGCCGATCATCATGTCGAAATCATCGGCCGCGTTGCTTCTGGTGATCGTCAGCTCCTTTTTCCCCTGCCGAATGATCTCGTGTATGGCGGCAAACGGTGGCCTGCAGATGTACCCTCCGATGAATAGGAAGTCGCCGTCGTTGATATGCTCAGCCACCGCTTCTTTCATCGTCACCACTTTTGTCATGCCGGACCTCCGCTCGCCGAGTATGGGTTTCGCCCGTGAAGAGCACGCAAGGCTGCCACCCAGTCAGCCCTGCCTACAGCTTGTACTCCATGCGGCTTATGATCTCGTCTTGGGCTATCTCGCTCAGCCCCGTGAACAGGGCCGAGTACCCGCTCACTCTGACGACCAAGTCGCCATACTTCTCCGGATGCGCCTGGGCCTCTCTCAACGTCTCGGAGTCGACCATGTTGAACTGAACTTGGCATCCTCCTTGCTGGAAGTATGCCTGGACGAGGGCCATGAGGATCTCCGGCTTCACCCCGCTCGGGTTGAACCGCATGTTGAGGTTGACACCGTTGTGGATGTGTGTGAGGGGCAGTTTGGTGACCGAGTTGACAAGCGCGGTGGGGCCACCAACGGCATTCCCGTTCGTCGGGGTAATCCCGTTGCCCAGAACCTCACCCGCGCATCGCCCGTCCGCACTGGCGCCGGCGAATGCGCCGAGGGCGATGTGAAACCCGACGGTGAACACCCCCGGCCAGAACTGGCCGCCGCGATAGTTCCTGTGCCTCAGTACCTCGTCGCAGAAATGCCCCAGCACCCTCGCCGCCACGGTGTCCACTTCGTCGTTGTCGTTCCCGTATTTTGGCACCTTGTGCAGCAAGTACGCGCGCATGTCCTCAGCTTCGTCCCAGTCGTTCGCCAGGGACGTGACCAGCTCCGTCAGCGACATCGCCTCGTCCTGGAAAACCGCCTTCTGCACCGCGTAAAGACTGTCCACCACGTTGGAGAAACCGATTAACTGAACACCCGTGGAATTGTACGTGGCCCCTCCTTGCGTGAGGTCGAGGCCCTTCTCCATGGGGCCCTCGATCATGGCCGATGCGAACGGAGACGGCACGAGTTCCGCGATGACTTCGTCGAGCACCGCCATGCCACGGGTCATCTGCCCCATGAAATGAGACACCTGAGCATCGTACGCCTTCCACACTTGGTCGAAGGAGCCAAACGTCGCCGGGTCTCCGCTCTCGATGCCGGCCCGATAGCCGAAGATGTTGTCCACGCCGTTGCTCAGGGCAAACTCAAGACACTTGATCCCGCTGAACTGGACAGCAAAAGTCGAGCCGAAGGTCTTGCCCTGAGCGCTCGGCTCGACGCAGCCCACAACGCCGTAGTCGCGGGCGTCCTGGAGAGCACATCCGCCGCGCTGCAAGGACTCGATGATCGCTTCGTCGTTGAAGAAGTGCAGCAGGGCCCCGTCCTTGGCGTATTCGATCGCTCTCTGGAAGAAGTCCCTGCGGGCCTTCGAGCTTAGCCGCACGCCGAAGTTGGGTTGGACGGTCCGCACGTCGGCGTAGGCGTCCAGCCCGATGTAGCTGAGCTCGTTGGTGGCATCCTCACTATCGGCGTCAACACCGCCGACCACAACGTTCTGCGTCGTCTTGCCCTCCGTGCCTTCGCCTCCCGGTATGAACGCCTCCTCAAGGATGTTCCAGATTTCATTCGTCTTGATGAAAAGCAGCGCTAGAAGCTCCCTAGCCTGCTCCGGCGTGATCCTGTTCGCTTGCCTGTCAGCCGCGTAGTACGGATAGAGAATCTGGTCTATCCGGCCGAGAGATATCGAGTTCCCGCCGGACTCTATCTGGGCGACCAGATGAATGAAGTAGACGCACTGGATTGCCTCGCGGAAGGTCCGAGCTGGGTGCTCCGGAACGCGGCGACAGACGTGGGCTATCGTCCTCAGTTCCGCAGCCCGCCGCGGATCGCTCTCATCCTCAGCCAGTGACTCCGCCAGATCAGCGTAGCGGTTCGCGAATCGTATCGTCGCTCGCAGGGAGCGAATCACCGCATCATAGAGCAACCCCTTCTCTTCCAGCCGCTCTTCAGGAGTCAGTGTCTTGTACCGTTCCTCAGCCTCCGCAACAATCCCCGAGAGACCCTCTCTCAGTATCTTCGGATGGTTCATCGTGAAGTGGCCGATGCCGTAGGTGATCTCCAGAACCATCGTGAAGACGTACTTGTCCATGTCCTCGGCCACGTCCGAGGGCAGCCGTTCCTCCAGCCGATCCTCCACTGTCCTGCCGCGCCAGAAAGGGAGGATGTCTTGCTTAAGCTCCCGTTGCTGCTCTTCCGTGATCAACACTTTTTGGAGCACCCTGTTGCCGAAGTCCTCCAGGTCTCCCTCTATCCATTTCCACTTGTTCTCGGGAAAGAGCGGCGCTCCCTTTGGCCTACTGGTGCGGCATCCCACGATGAGTTCGTCGTCCCTGATGATGACACTGATGTTGTCGAGGATATGCTCCAGCGCCATGCTCATGCGGGTAAGGGGGGGCAGCTCCCGGCTGGCGGCCATGGACTGGGTCAGATACCGCGCCCGCTCCACGCAGACCTCCCGCGGGGCATCCACTATCCGCTGTCTGAGACGCTCGACGCGGGTGACGTGCTCCCTCTCCGCGACTCTCTCCCTAGCCAACATGTGAATCCGTTCCTCCGCTCATTGAGCCCGGGGCCGACCTTCTGGAGGGCGCTCCGCTTCCGATTCTATCAGCACCGTGAGCCGCAATCTTCGCCATCCCTGTGTGACAAGCCTCACGGCCTGATGTCCATCTGACGCAGCAATATCTCGTCTCTGATCGCTCCCGGCAACACCTTGTTGAGCGCCAAGAACACTCTGCTCTTGGGATCAACCTGGTTGAAGAGCTTGGGCTTGCTGGACTTGATCACTCGCACTATTTTTGCCGCGGCTTGGGGTGGGGTTGGAGCCGTCTTGATCAGTTCTTCGTCCCTCCTGATGAACCGACCGGCCCGCTCTCTGTAGGGCGATCCCTCGGGCGGAAGCTTGTGGATCTTGGCCGCAAAGGAGGTCGACACCTGGGCGGGTTCGATCAACGCAACCCTTATCCCGAAGGGCTCCACCTCGTATCGTAGGGACAGAACCAGCCCCTCCACGGCGAACTTGCTCGCCGAATAGATCGATTCGAAGGGAAACGGGATCTGCCCGACGAGAGAGGAAACGGCGATCAGTCTGCCCTTGCGGTTCTCACGCATCGAAGGCAGGAACGCCTGGAAGATGGCGGCCGTCCCAATGACGTTGATCTCCATGCATTTCAGCGCCTTCTCGAGATCCACTTCCTCGAAGGGCCCGAAAAAGCCGATGCCCACGTTCGAAACAACGACATCCACTTGCCCGAACCTCTCCAGCACCGTGTCTCTAAACTGGAGAATCCCCGGCCGGTCGACTATGTCCAGCGTCGTCAGCACGTGGTCGCACCCTGCCTCTTCCAGCTCCCGCTTGAGCGACTCGATTCCCTCCTTGTCGACATCGAAGCCGGCCACCGTTACCTTTGATCGAGCCAGGAGCTTCGCGACCTCCCGCCCGATCCCCTGGGCAAGTCCTGTGATTACCACTGCCTCCATCATTGCGCTCCTTGACTACTGCAGGCCGGGGGCACTCTGACTGTACCACTCTCCCAGCTGCTTCATGGATGCCTCGAAGTCGGGATAGATGAGTGTGTAGCCAGTGCTCTTCAGCCGAGTATTGTCCACCACGTAGTCGGCGCCGAGGTAGCGCACTGCATCGTATTCCAGGTCCGGAATCCGCCCTCTCCTCCTGGAGGTGAATCCATCTACACGGGCGAGAGCCTTGACTATGCCCACGGGGAGATGGAGTTTGGGGGGCTTCGCTCCGAAGGTCCTGGCGGCGATGCTCAGTGCCTCCT
>CAYFYG010000060.1:0-12047 GCA_964347225.1 uncultured Dehalococcoidia bacterium
GGAGAGCCCTTCACCGCAGACACGATAACGTTCTACATCTGCGAGGGCGATCTGGCGACCTGCGGCCCGCTTACACCGCCCCTGTTCACGACCACGGACAACCCGTGGGGCCCGATGGCGGTTGAGCCGGGACCCTACACGGCTTGCGTCGTGGAGCCTCCCGGCTATGAGGCCGACGCCGACTGCAAGAAGGCGAACGTACCTGAGGGCGGCTCGGCGGAGATAACGTTCTACACCAGCCCCGTACCCACCGACGGCGAGGCCTGCACGCCGGGCTTCTGGAAGAACCTCCCGAAGCGTCTACCCGAGTGGACAGAGGCGGGCTACGCTCCGACCGATGACTTCACTCTCATCTTTGGGTTCGATAGTGTTGACACCCTCGGAGACGCGGTAGATGCAAAGGGCGGTAATTTGAACAAACTGCTGAGGTTCTCGGTGGCTTCCCTGCTGGGCGCTGCCCACCCCGACGTGAGCTTCGGGCTCACCGTGGCTGAGGTGATAGCCACGGCGCAGGCGGCGTACGCGGCCGAAGACTGGAATGCCTTCGACGGGTACTTCGACGACGAGAAATGTCCGCTATAGGCTGAGGCAGGGCTGGCGCGGCGTCTGAGGCACGGGGCGGCCGGGCCGGCGTCCTGCTGTAGGTTCACTCCCTGACGGGAGCGCAAACGGCCTCGGGGTGAGGTTCATAACCTCACCCCGAGGCAAGACCACGTTCGGCGCGGCCGTATGTCAGTCGGGCGTTATGTTGATCTTGGCCGGCCCCTTGGCCCAGTAGGGCTGGCCCCGCTCGACCCTTCGCGTGGGCCCTTTCCCCTTTCGTTCGTAGACGGTTACGTCGGTGGTCCCGTCCACCGGCGCCTTGAAGTTCCGCCAGCCCGGCCTGACGGTCACGGAGTAGTCTTCCGGGTCCGGTACGGGCGTCGGTGTCGGGGTCGGAGCTGGGTCAGGGGTTGGAGCAGGTGTCGGCACGGGGGTTGGAGTTGGAGAGGGGGTCGGGGCAGGTGTTGGCGCGGGTGTTGGAGTTGGAGCGGGGGTTGGACTAGGTGTCGGTGTGGGAGTCGGGCTCGGAGGGGGGGAGGTGCCGACGTTCTCGCAGTTAGCGTCGGCATCGCTTGCCTCGCCCTGCCAGGTCGTACATAGGAACGCTTTCAGACCGGGCACCTCGCTCCCGAGGGGGATCTCCCAGTTGCCCTGATAAGGCCCCTCCGACCAGGCCTCGGGGGCGGCCAGGAGGTGCCGGTAGTCTTCCGCGAAGATCTCGCTCGTGCGCCATCTATAGCTAGACTCCAGGCGTGGATCGCCGCTGAGGTTCCTGGCCTCCTGATAGGGGGCCCAGCTACCGCCCCATACCCTACCGCGATAGTAGTGCCCGTAGACGTGGCCGTATTCGTGCCCAACCACGTAGTTGGGGTAAGACACAAGGCTGTCGGCGTTAAGGCTCATCATGGCAGCGAAGGAGCCGCCGCTGCCTGTGGACCAAGAGACGTAGTTGGCAAAGTCGTCACCGACCTTGACGGTGAAATGGGCTCCTATCTCAGCGCTGAGACCATTGGCGAGAAGGACGTTGTAGACGGACTCGGCCGATATCTTGTTTGTGGATACCTCGATACGGGTTCCCTCAGGGGTCACGAGTACGTCGTAGGGTGCGGCCGCCTCGCCCTGGGAGCGGGACAGGGTCAGGGATGCTAGCGCGACGACTGAAACCAGGCAAAGGGCGGTGACTGTGATGGCAGCTCGGGCCTTCACTACGCTGAGGTTCATCCGCAAATGCATGATTAGGCCCTCCTTTTCCTGTGGGGTCATATGCAAGGTAGAGACGCTCGAGCGGGTTATGCGTTACGGTCAAGTTAATTTCGGCAGCCGTCGGAGCTATCATCAAGGGGTGAAGACCCCGCTAGGGCGGGGCTCGAGACCTGAAGCCTGTCTGCCTTCGGGAGTCTCGCTACGTTTGGCTACGCGGCTAGCAGCGCCAGCAGGCGCTCGTCGTCAAGGTCGGGGCCCACCACTGCCAGAGCGGTCTTCTCCGGCACCAGCACTCGCTGTGCCACCCGCAGGAGGTCTTCGGCGCTCACCGACTGGATCCTCTCTACCGTCGTCTCGATGGGCTCGATCTCGCCCAGGGTCAGGAGTTGCTCGCCGGCCCGCTGGGCCAGGGCCATCGGCGTCTCCAGGCTCAGACGGAAGCTGCCCGCGGTGTAGTCCCGCGCCTTGGTCAGTTCATCCTCAGGCACGGCTTCCTGGGTGACCCTGGCCAACTCCTTCAAGATCACAGTCGTCGCCTCCGTGAGCTTCTCCGGCGAGACGCCGGCCGCCACCGCGAACACGCCCGTGTCCTTGTGTCGGCTCACCGATGACGAGACAGAGTAGGCCAGGCCGCGCCGTTCACGCACCTCCTTGAACAGGCGCGAGCTCATGCCTCGCCCCAGGAGGGAGGTGAGTACCTGAAGGACGTAGCGGTCGGGGTCATCGCGGCGCAGGGCCGGCAAGCCCAGAGCTAGGTTGGTCTGAGAGATGGGACGGCTGTCGGAGGTGACCCGCCGGGCCGGCAGGTGCTCATTCACTGGGGCAACCTTTGGGGCTTCCCCCGTGCGGCCGTCTCCGAAGAAGCTCTGTGCCAGCCGCACCAGCACGTCGTGAGAGGTTCTGCCCGCCACGCTAAGCACGATGTTCCCCAGGCCGTACCAGGTGTCCAGCCAGGCCAGGAAGTCCCGCCGCTGCAGGTCCGCTACCGTCTCCTCCGTGCCCGTCGTCGGCCAGCCGAGGGGCTGATCGCCGAACAGCGTGTGGCCCAGGAGTTCGCTGCACCGGGCGGCAGGCTGGTCGCGGGTGCGGCGGATCTCCTGCTGCACCACCGACCGCTCGCGGTCGATCTCCTGCTGGTTCAGGAGGGAGTTGGCCAGCATGTCGGTCAGCACGTCCATGGCCACCTGTAGCCGGTCGAAGGGTACGTGGTTCCAGAAGCAGGTGAGTTCCTTGGAGGTGTAGGCGTTGAGGACGCCGCCAGCGCCCTCGATCGCTTCGGCGATGGCGATGGCCGTGGGGCGCTTGTCGGTGCCTTTGAACACCATATGCTCCAGGAAGTGGGCAAGCCCTTTGGTGCGCTGGCTCTCGCCGCGCGATCCGGCCCCCACGAACACGTTGACGCTGACGGACTGGGCCGTGGGCACAGGCGTGGTCACCACCCGTAGGCCGCTGTCCAGGTGGCTGATCTCGGGGGTGATCGACATACGGGACATCTCTCCTGATCTGGGAGTCGAGTTCAGTATATCGAGTGCTGACGCCGGGGTCACGGCCGGTCGCTTTTCGGCGTCTGCCCGGGGGGCGTGAGTTTTCCACACAGCATCCGCTAATGGATTTTCTCCTTTTCTCCTTTGCCGCCTTGGTGTCCGCTTGACACTGGTGGCCGGCCGTCCTGTATCATTACTGTCGGGCTGAGGAGGCCCCCAGAAGGGGGTAGATGGGCACCAAGTACATATTCGTAAGCGGCGGGGTGGTTAGCTCGGTTGGTAAGGGCATCACCACCGCCGCCATCGGCAGAATCCTCAAGTCGCGCAACATCTCCGTCGTCGTCCAGAAGATCGACCCCTATCTCAACGTTGACCCCGGTACTATGTCTCCCTACCAGCATGGGGAGGTGTTCGTCACCACCGACGGGGCCGAGACAGACCTTGATCTGGGTCACTATGAGCGCTTTCTGGATCAGGACCTGAGCAGAAGCTCCTCGGTTACCACCGGCCAAATATACCAGGCCGTCATCAGCAAGGAGCGCCGCGGCGACTACCTGGGCCGGACGATTCAGCCCATTCCCCACGTCACTAACGAGATCAAGGAGCGCATCCGGACTATCGGCCGCGACTCGGGCGCGGAGGTCGTCATCGTTGAGGTAGGCGGCACCGTGGGCGACATCGAGAGCCAGCCGCACCTGGAGGCGATCCGCCAGATGCGCAATGAGGAAAGCCACGAGGATACTCTCTCTATCCATGTCACGCTCCTCCCTTACATCAGCACCACCGGCGAGCTCAAGACCAAGCCTACCCAGCACAGCGTCCGAGACCTGCGCTCAATCGGGATCCAGCCGGACGTCATCGCCTGCCGCAGCGACCTTCCCATGGACCAGGAACTGCGGGACAAGATATCGCTCTTCTGCGACGTTCCGCCCCAGGCGGTCATTCCTCTACTCACTCTTCCGACCATCTACGAGGTGCCCCTTGTGCTGCAGGAGGCTGGCCTGGGCGACTTCATCATCGACAGGATGCGGCTGCCTGCGGGCTCCCGCGATCTGGGGGACTGGCAGGTGTGGGTGGAGCGGTTGAAGAACCCCCGCACGCATCTGGAGATCGCCCTGGTGGGGAAGTACGTGGAGCTGCCGGATGCCTATCTTTCCGTCAGGGAGGCTCTGAGTCACGCCGGTGTCCATCATCAGGCTGGCATCAACATCCGCTGGTTGCACTCACAGGATGTGGAGGGGCCCGCTGGCGCAGAGATGCTGGCAGGCGCAGATGGCATCGTCGTCCCCGGCGGCTTCGGGGAGCGGGGGCTTGAGGGCAAGCTCAAAGCCGCCCGCTACGCCCGCGAGAACGGGGTGCCATTCCTGGGCCTCTGTTTGGGCCTTCAGGTGATGGTGGTTGAGTTCGCCCGTCACCTGTTTGGCAATAACGAGGCCAACTCCACTGAGTTCTATCCGGAGAGCCCGTACCCCGTCATTAGCCTCCTGTCAGAGCAGCGGGGCGTGCAGGACAAGGGGGGTACCATGCGTCTGGGGGGCTACCCCTGCCGCCTGGTGCCGGGCACCAAGGCACACGCTGCTTACGGGCGTGATGAGGTCGTAGAGCGGCACCGCCACCGCTACGAGTTCAACAACGAGTTTCGTCCCCAGCTTGAGGAAGCGGGGCTGATCGCCAGTGGCACCCTGCCCGACGGCTCCCTGGTGGAGATCTGCGAGCTGAGGGACCACCCCTGGATGGTCGGCACACAGTTCCACCCGGAGTTCCGCTCCCGTCCCAACAGACCTCACCCGCTGTTTGTGGGCTTCGTGGGCGCCGCCTTGGAGCATGCCAGCGCCCGCCGCGTCGCCGCGGGGCGCCCTGCCCACGCGGCGAGCGCCTCCCGACGCTCGGCACGCTCTCCATCCGCCCCTGCGTGATCGCCGAGCGTGTCTTTGCTCTTCTCCACCATCCTCGCCACGGTCTGGTTCTGTCAGTGGGCTGGCGGCCATGGAGCTGAGGGCCGCGGCGTCTGACAAGGCCCTTCGCTGTGAGGGGGTGCTGGGTGGTGCAGGGCATCATCGCTGTGGCAGTGACGGGGGTTTTCACGTAGGCCCAGATGGACTACAATTTAATCACCAGCGGCTGGCCCAGGAGGCAGCGTACCGCGTGAGTTTGTCGGTTTGCCTGCCGTTGACGGCCTGGGCCTGCGCAGGGTGCGGTTGGCTCCCCTCCGGTCCGCAAAGGCGGGCGGGATCACCCCTAAGTTGGAGGAAGCGCTGGTCGACAACGTCCCGATAGCGTGCAGCGGCATCGCTACCCTGTTGCCGCCGGTGATGGCTCACCAGGCGGTGTTGAAGATCGTCTAGAGGAGGATACACGAAGATGCAGCTCTGGCTCGACACGGCCGATGTGGAGGAGATCCGCGCCGCCTCCCGGTTCGGCGTGGTGAGCGGTGTCACCACTAACCCTAGCCTCTGGGCCAAGGCTGCCTCCGGGACTGACTACCGTGATGTCGTCGTTGAGATATGCTCCATCATCGACGGGCCGATCTCGGCGGAGTGCCTGGCCCAGGACGTGAAGGGCTTGGTGGAGGAGGCGCGCAACATCGCCTCCTGGCACCCCAACGTCGTGGTCAAGATACCCCTGGACGAGAACGGCCTGGAGGCGATCCACCGGGTCACTAAGGAAGGGATCAAGGTCAACACTACCCTCATCTTCCAGCCCAACCAGGCGATGCTTGCCGCTCAGGCCGGCGCCACCTACGTCAGTCCGTTCGTGGGCCGGCTGGACGACATCGGCCACGACGGCATGGCCGTGGTGCGTGACATCGTGGAGATATTTGATCGCTACCACATCCCGACGCAGGTGCTGGCTGCCAGCCTGCGTCATCCCCTGCACGTGGTGCGGGCGGCCCAGGCCGGTGCCCACATCTCTACCATGCCCTATTCCGTCTTCCGGTCGATGTTCAAGCACCCTCTGACTGATGTCGGCATGCAGAAGTTCCTGGAGGACGCTCAGCGGGCGGCCAAGGTGCGCGCGTGATTCTTTCTCGTCCCGACTCGTTAACGTCAGCGGGGCCTTGCACGTCTTGAAGTTATGATGTATTTTGGATTCGCCTCCCCACGTTGAGCCGTGTCCCGTAAACGTGCCTGGGCCCGAAGAAGGGCCAAGAACCCAGAAACCGCGGAGTTAGCCCCTCCAGATGGCTTGGAGGAACCGTTGCCGGAGTCTCCCGTGAACCTCATCGAGCTGGAAACCCACACCCGAGATGACCTTATAGAGGTGGCCAAGGAGCTGGGCCTCAGCGGTACCGCCTCCTTGCGCAAGCAAGACCTTGTGTTTCGCATCCTTCAGGCCAGAGCGGAACGGGAAGGGAACTACTTCGCTGGCGGCATTCTGGAGATCGCTTCCGATGGTTATGGCTTCCTCCGCTCGAACGGTCTGCGGCCCAGCCTCAGTGACGTGTACGTTTCGCAGACGCAGATCCGTCGTTTCGCCTTGCGCACCGGCGATTATGTCATGGGCACGGTGCGCCCGCCCAAGGATTCCGAGAAGTACTACGGCCTACTGCGGGTGGACGCTGTCAACGGCGTGGACCCGGAGACGGCCAAGCGCCGTCCGTACTTCGAGCAGCTCACTCCCGTCTTCCCCAACGAGCTCATAGACCTGGAAGCTGGCTCCGGCAGCCTTTCCAGCCGCGTGATCAACCTCGTCGCCCCCATCGGCCGCGGTCAGCGTGGCCTCATCGTCTCGCCGCCCAAGGCGGGCAAGACCGTCTTGCTCAAGACCATCGCCAATGCCACCGCCAATCACTATGAGGACATCCACATTATCGTTCTCCTCATCGGCGAGCGGCCGGAAGAGGTCACCGATTGGCGGCGCTCCGTGGAGCAGGCAGAGGTGCTGGCCGCCACGTTCGACGACCCCGTGGAGGAGCAGACCAGGGTCGCCGAAATGGCGATGGAGCGTGCCAAGCGGCTTGTGGAGTCCGGGCGCCACATTATCGTTCTCCTGGACGGCATCACCCGCCTCACCCGCGCCTACAACCTGGCGCTGCCTCCCAGCGGGCGCACCCTCTCCGGCGGCATCGACCCCGTGGCTCTGCACCCCTCCAAGCGGCTGTTCGGCGCCGCGCGAAACATGGAAGAGGGGGGCAGCCTCACTATGATCGCCACCTGCCTCATCGACACCGGCAGCCGCATGGATGAGGTGATCTTCGAGGAGTTCAAAGGTACCGGCAACTGGGAGCTCTTCCTGGACCGTCGCCTGTCTGAGAAGCGGGTCTTCCCGGCCATCGATATCCAGCGCTCCAGCACCCGCCGCGATGATCTCATCCTCGACGAGCAGACCTACCAGCGCGTGGTCCTGCTGCGTCGCATGACCGCCGTGGTGGCGCAGAGCTCCAACAATGCGACCGAGGCTACGGAGCTCATCCTTGAGCGCCTCCAGCGCACCCGCAACAACCAGGAGTTCCTGGCCACCATCAAGGACGCCATCTAGGCGTTCAGACTTTCGGTTCTGGTCTCGCTATCGCTCTGGCTTCGCTGGAGGATGGAGGGTGCCGCTTTCAAGAGGCAAGAGCGTCGCAGCTCTCTCCGCCGCCTAGCTCTCTGCCCTAACCATGCGCTTGATCTGCCGTCCTCAGCACATGCAGGCTGTTCGGGCCATCCGCTAGGCGGCTGCCGCGGCCCGCATCGCCGAGGCTGTGACGCCGGTGGTGGACTCGATGACACGGACGGCAGCCCGCGTGACCGGTACCAGGCTGGGGCGGTGGATCTTGTCCAGCGTGTCCTGTGAATCGAACAGGTAGAACGGCGCTGTCAAGAAGTTGACGATGGGCACACCGGCCAGATGGAAGTCGCCGCCGTCAGTGGTGGGCCGGGGGCCGAAGGCGGTCGGCGGCAGGATCAGCGATCGCCCCAGTTTCTCCGCCTCTATGGCTTCCCGCACGGCCGCCTCCAGAGGTGGGATGCGGCTGGTGAACCACCAGCGGGCCTCCGGGTACCCCGTCGCCTTCAGCCGACCGTCCTCCTCGACGCACTCGTTGGCGGTGTGCTCCAAGTGCACCTCCAGCACCGTCCGCGCCAGCTCCGCCCGGTGGGCCTCGATGAAGGTGCGCGCCCCGGCACCGCCGGCCATGTGTCCCGAGTTGAGGAGAAAGACCAGGCGGTGCGGCCGGTCCCGACGGGGTACCTGTGACCAGTACTCAGCCTGGGCCAGGACGAGGGCGATGCCGGAGCCGTCCTCGACCGCGGATGACCAGGGGCCGTCGTGATGGGAGCCGATGATCACTATCTCGTCGTCGGCACCGGAGAGCTCGCCCACGACGTTGTGAGCGGTTACCGTCTGGCGGATGGACTCCACGGTGATGCGGGCGGTGAACGGCCCGGCCGCCAGCATCTGGCGCACGAGGGCGCCGTCGCTACCGCTGATCCAGACGCCGGGGATCGGCCGCGCCACCGCGTCGTAGGGGACGTAGTAATCGCGAGAGTCGGAGGGATAGCCGGTAAGGGTGCCGACGAAGGCGGCGGCGCCGGCCGCCATGGCGGGCTCCATGACGGCTTGGATCTCGCGGCCGAAGGGGAGGACCTGCGTGGTTTGAGTGAAGGTGCCGTCCGGGTCGTGGAACCACGTAGCCAAGCCCGCCAGCATGGCGTGACGGGTGCGTATGAGGGGCAGATCGTACAGGGCGATCGCACCCTTCACCCGCTCCGGCGCCGCGGCGTCGAAGGGGATGAGCTGGGCTTGGAGGCCGGACGTGGGGGCGGCGTGCGGTAGAGGGAAGCAGGCGAGGTCTAGCTTCTGGTGGACATCGGGGTGCCTGCCCTCGATGGTGAATGACCAGCGGTGCGGCTCCCAATAGGGCAGATCCACCGGCTCCAGCCTTACGTTCTGCAGGCCGAAGTCGCTGAAGCGTTCGAGGCAGAGCTGCTCGGCCCAGCGGTCGGCGGGATAGCCCGGGCGACGGATCCCCTGGGAAAAGACCTGTTCGATCCAGCCGTAGATCCGCTGCTCAGGTGGGATGAGTTCATCGTGGGGCATAGCGACCTCCCGGTTGTATTCGGCACCAGCCTACCCCCGCCGGGTGTCCTAGGCAACGCTCAAGGCGAGCAGGTCGGGGTGTTCCCAGCAGCCGCTCCCCTTGTCAGGGGTCAACGCTTGTGATAAACAACGAGCGGCGGCCTCCACAGGAAAGGACGTGCGCAATGTTCGAGACAAGGATCACCCAGCTCTTCGACATCAAATACCCCATCCTCTGCGGAGGCATGTACTGGATCGGCCGGGCGGAGCTGGTGGCGGCGGTCGCCAATGCCGGAGGCCTCGGCTTCATGGTGGGGGCCACCTTCGAGAACCCGGACGACCTGCGCGCCGAGATCCGCAAGGCCCGAGACCTGACCGACGGTCCCATCGGGCTCAACATCAACCTGTTCCCCGCTCTCCGTCCCCAGCCCATCGAGGTCTGGGTGGAGGTCGCCTGCGAGGAGAAGATACCGGTAGGCGAGAGCTCCGGTCGCAGCACGGAGGCCATCGTGAAGTCTTTGCACGACGGCGGCGTGAAGATAATGCACAAGGTGCCTGGGGTGAAATACGCTCGCACCGTCGAGCGGCTGGGCTGCGACGCCGTGTGCGTGGTGGGACACGAGTGCGGCGGTCACCCGGGCATGGATGAGGTGACCACACTGGTGATGGTGCCCGCAACCGTGGACGCGGTGGACATACCGGTCGTGGCCGCCGGTGGCTTCGCCGATGGTCGCGGCCTGGTGGCCGCTCTGGCCCTGGGCGCCGACGCCGTCCTCATGGGTACCCGCTTCATGGCCACGCAGGAGTGCCGGGGCCACCCCGATTGGAAGCAATGGCTGGTAGACGCCTCTGAGGGCGACACGGCCTACATCATGAAGTCCATAAAGAACCCCTCGCGGGTGGCCAAGAACGCCGTGGCGGCCAAAGTGGCGGAGATGGAGGCCAAGGGAGCCACCCTGGAGGAACTTCTGCCGGTCATAGCCGGGCAGGGAGGCGCTGTCTTCGACGACGGTAAGATCGACTCGCAACTGGCGAGCACCGGTCAGGCGATGGGCCTCATCCACGACGTGCCGACGGTGAAAGAACTCATCGACCGCATGGTCGAGGAAGCGGTCCAGATCCGCGATCGCTTGGACACTGCCATCGCCAGCGCCTAGGGCTACACCACCGTCGGGGGTAACCGCGAGAAGATCTACCGCGGCAGGCGCTGCGGTGTCCCCGCCTTGAATCGCTCGCAGCCGTCGTCGGTCTCTTCGTACAGACCTAGGTCGGACGCCTCGGCCAGCAGTCTTTGGTATGCCCCGACGGTCGCGGTCTGCTCCAGGGCTTTGAGGGCCTCCCTGCCGGGTGGCCGGTCTGCGACCTGCTCCAGGCAATAGCCCCACTCGGCCAGGGGGCTGGAGTCCGCGAAGCAGCGGACGAACTTGGCGCAGAAAGAGCACTGCGGCTCGAAGGGCTCGTGCACGGCTAGAAGGTCAGCTCGAATCCCTGGTGGACGGCCTGGAAGCGGCCGGCCTTGACTTCCTTCACCAGGTCCCGGACGGTGGCCAGGGGCCGCTCGAAAACAGTGTAGCAGCTGCCGACGGTGTGGGGGGTATGGCTATCGCTCCCGGCCACGCCCGGCAGCCCGATCCTCGACAGCACCTCCTGGGCCAGCTCGACTTCCATACGGGTGGCCAAGCCGTTGAACACCTCGACGGCGTCCACCCATCCCAGCACCGCGCAGCGCTTGGCTTCCTCCGCGTCCATCCGAACCCCTGCCACAGAGTAGCGCCGGAAGGGGTGGGCGGCGATCATAGCCCCTCCCTGTGAGTCCACCAGCCGTCTTAGGTCCGCGATGAGCCTGGCCTCCAAGGCGGCCCCGCCGACCCCGTACACCAGCACGTCCCCCGCCTCCGTGCTCATCTCCACGCCCCCGAAGAGTCGCAGCGGGCTGCCGTCGGTGAGGGCCGCCAGGGCGGCATCTTCCCAGGGCACGTTGTGCTCCGTAACGCAGACGGCGTCCAGCCCCACCTCCTGGGCTCGCCTTACCAGGTCACGCGGCTCCATGTAGGAGCAGCTGGAGCCGTGCCTGGTATGCGTGTGCAGGTCAACGGCAAAGCTCACGTGGGGCCTTCCCGTGGCGACCCCCGGCTCAGGCCGAGCCCTGCCTGAGGCAGACGAAGGAGAACTCGCAGGCCCCATCGGCTGGCAGGCGCTTCACGACATGCGTCTCCACGCTGTCGCCGGTCTTCTCGGCCGCTCTCCCAAAGCTGGCCAGGCAAAGCGCCTGGCAGGGGAGCGTCTGACCGTCCAGGCCTGCCTCCTGGGCCTCTTTCTGCAGTGCGCAACTAAAGACCTGTACCACCAGCTCGCGCGTTGTGGACTTGGCGATGTTCCAGCGGTCCAGGGGACGGGACCCGATGATGCTCAGCTCCACATAGCGCTGGAAGCGGTGCGGGAAGGAGATGCCCGTCTGGCGGGCCACCCTTTCCAGGACCTCGCCGGCCCGGTCCGGGTACTTGCCGTCGGCGAGCTCGATGGTGGCCTCCATGAGCTCCTCGCCGAAAGCGCGCAGGGCTGCCTCCCTCTGCTGGCGGTTCTTGGCCTTCAGACCGCCCACCAACGACTTGACATCGGACCGCTGCGAAAGCTCCGCGATGAGGCCGGGGTCGGCGTCGAAGTCCAGGGGCCGGCCGGGGTCCCCCAGCGTCTGCAACCGCTCGGGTATGGGCTTGCCGTAGCGGTAGCGGATCTTCATGCTGCCTGACTCCCATCAAAACTGATCTGAATGGCGCCCGTGGGGCACACCTCGACGCACTTCATGCAGCCGCTGCA
>CAYFYG010000061.1:0-2259 GCA_964347225.1 uncultured Dehalococcoidia bacterium
TTCGCGGCCTTCCTGTCCTCCGGAGCGAACGCGATTATCACCTCGCCTGTCCTGTGGTTGAGGAGGATGAGTGACACAGGGAGCCCTTCTTCGTCCTCAAGTATGTGCAGCTTGATGTCGTCTCTCTCCCCCTCTTCGGTCTTCCGGTAAGCGTAGAGGCTGCCCGCCACACTCTTGCCGCCAATCTCCCAACTCTTGCCAGGCTCCATGGCGATGCCGAGCTGGTATGGCCCCATCACGCGACGCCACGGGCCCGGTAGCACCGCCAGCGGCGGCATCCCGCCAAGCCTTCGTCCCTCCAGAGCGTCCCAAAGAGCAGCGGCGGCCTCCGCCGTGAACGTGCGCGTGCCCCAAGCGACCGGAGGCTGGGCGTCTATTGCGAATGCGGCTTCGCGGTCGGCCTCTGTGCCGGAGATCTCCGAGTAGTCAATCCTGGCCGACGCTTCCTCCATACGGCGAAGTTCATCGTTTGTCGGACGTTGGACAACGGTGAAGTCGAGCCGCAGAAAGTATCCCTTCTTTGTGAACTCGTCCCTATCGACCTGAGGCATGGCCCTCCTCCTTTCTTCCGGCCCTGCTCATAGCCTTCATTCTACGTCACCATGAGGGCACCGCGCGGCCCTGTCGGGCCGGCTGGCGTGTCCGTCCTCGCTACGAAGATCCTTCGGTGACCGAGGGGAGGTAAGGCTGCGAGGGTCCGATGACCTCGTCTGGTCGTTCGAGGCGATGTGGCAGCAAGCGCGGTGAGGCAGCCCGCACCGTCAATGCGAGCCGCAGGCCAAAACTAGATTCACGTTCATGCCGAGGCATTGTGCCTTCCGCTCGCTTCAGGGAAGCTGCGCCTGGGCTTGAGGGTTATCAACGGGGACGAGGTAGAGACTCCCGGTGCGGCCGACGCGCACGCCACCGTCGGCCCCGGTTCCGTTATGGCCCGAAGATGCGTTGGGAGAGGCGGACCAGTAGGGACGGCTTCAACGCTCTCCCGGCATCGTCCTGGCGAAGGAGGTGGTCGCTCTGAGCGCGGACGATGGGGTCGCGGATAAGCCTTGGTCCCAATGACAGCGGCTTCTTGCCTACGAGGGCGAGACGGGTGAACTCCGTTTCGCGCTCCAGCATCAGGTCACGGACGCTCATCGCCAGCAGGTTGGTAATGGCGACGCCGTGTCCACTGAAGCCAAACGCATAGGCGACGCGCTGGCCCTGCAGCCAACCGGCCCCTGGCAGGAACGTCGCGGTGACGCCTACGGGGCCGCCCCACCTGTGCTCGAACTTCACGTCGTCCAGCTGAGGAAAGGTCCAGCGGATCGTTTCCTCCAGCCTGCGGAACACCCGATCGTCGCGGTCGTAGCGTGGGTCCGGCCCGTCGGGGCGGTAGGGGGCGTCGCGCCCGGCCCAGAGGAGGCGTCCGTCGATGGTGGGCCGGAAGTAGTGCAGGAACACACGGCGGTCCTCCATGCCTTCCCGACCCTCCCAGCCGATACGTCCCCACTGCTCCTCGGTTAGGGGCTCAGACAGCAAGATGTAGGAGTAGAATGGCATGACCCGTCCACGAAGCTCGGGGATGCTCCCGCTGTAGGCGTTCGCCGCCAGCAGTCCTCGCTTCGCCTGGATGGACCCCCCAGGCGTACGAACCGTCACCCGCCCGTCTGACTGCGACAGTTCCTCCATGGCTGTCTGCTCGAAGACGCGGCCGCCGGCGCGGATAACGGCATCCTTGAGGCCGCGCACCAGCCGTGCCGGGTTCACGAGAAGGCAAGGTCGTTCCTCGACGGCGCAGCGGAAGGTTTCGGAGTGTACGCGGGCCTGGATCTCGTCCCGCTCCACGTAACGGATGCCCTCGATGCCCAGCTCCTGCGCAACTTCGGCCTCTCGCCGAATGTGGTCGTCCTGAAGGGGGGTGTTGGAGACGGTGAGCAGGCCGTTGGGCATGAGGTCGGCATCGATCTTCTCCTCCGCACACACGCGGTCGATGGTGCGGATCGCCTCCTCAGCGGCACGGTGAATGGCCAAAGCATTCTCACGCCCCAAGTTATCGACGAGGGTCTGCAGGCTGCGGTGCACCAGGGTCATGGCAAAGCCACCGTTTCGGCCCGACGCACCGTAGCCCACGGCGCTGCTCTCCAGCACCACGATGGTAAGGCCTGGGTCAGCCTTCAGCAGGTGGTAGGCTGTCCACAGTCCGGTGAAGCCGCCGCCGACGATGACGATATCCGCTTCCATATCGCCCTGGAGCGGCGGGCCGGGCTCGTACGCATCCAG
>CAYFYG010000062.1:0-2042 GCA_964347225.1 uncultured Dehalococcoidia bacterium
GGCTGGCAGCCGGCGTCCTGGCCAATGCGGGGCTGCGGCCATAAGGCACCATACAGGCACCGGTTTCGGGCACTATTTCGTAGCTGAGTCCTATGTGAGCGCGACCGCCCTGTAAGTCGTACAGACAAGAATCTGCTTGCGGGCCGGTTCCAAGGCTCTTCCCTCTGAAGATTTGACCCCCCTACCCCCATCGTAGGCGAAAGGGGCGACGGATGGCGGACGAGGAACTGCAGAGAGCACAGGACCTGCTGGGTGACGACGGCGGCGAGGGATAGCGTGGCCTGAGCCGGAGCCACTGAGGGCCGCTACCAAATAGACGGGTTTGACGCAGCGCGATGAATCTGGCTGGCGCGCCGCCGCGATTGTGCGCCTGGGCGGGGCGGGTGTCAACGGTACGAGGCCACCTGTATTCTGCCCCGTCTCCGTTGGGCTGGCTTCGGCAACCCTGCGTCATCGCTCCTCTAGCGCGTAGCGCTCGCGGCCTCGCGGGCCGCGATACGTAGCATCGCCGCGAGGCTCCGTTCAACATCCTCCTCCGTTGTCGCCGACGAGGTAACGCTGATTCTCATCGCCCGCCGTCCCCGCCACGTCGTCGCGCCGCACCAGCACGTTCCATCTGCCTGGATTCCGGCGACCACCCGGTCCGTCGCCGTGGCGTCTCCGAAGGACACCAGGACCTGGTTCAGCACAACGTCGTTCAACACCTCGTAGCCGGCCCCGCTCAACCCGTCGGCGAACCGCTTGGCGTACCGGCACGTTCGCTCGACAAGATCAGCCAGGCCCGAGCGCCCCAGCGACCGGAGCGCGGCCCAGACCTCGACACCACGGGCGCGCCTCGAGAGTTCCGGCGTATAGATCGATGGATCTCGCCGGCCACCGTAGAGCAGGTAAGGGGCATCGATCGCCATCGCCGCTGTCAGTTGGTCGGCGTCCCGCACGATTGCAACGCCGCTGTCGTACGGCACGTTGAGCCACTTGTGGGCGTCGGTGGCCCACGAGTCAGCCGCGGAGATGCCCTCGACAAGATGCGCGCGGCCTGGCGCGGCCGCGGCCCACAGGCCAAACGCTCCATCGACATGCACCCAAGCGCCAACCTCCCGGGCCGCCGTGCAGATCTCAGCCGCAGGATCCGTGGCACCGGTGTTAATGTTGCCTGCTTGGATGCAGACAATCGCCGGACCGGAGATGCGTGGCAGCGCATCGGCTCGCATCCGACCCTGCGCGTCCGTCGGCACGGATATCGGTTTCTTCCGACCGAATCCCAGCAGCCACAGCGCCTTGATCACGGAGGGATGTGCCTCCTCACTCACGACGACGGTGACCGGCGGCGCATCGAACAGCCCGTCCGACTCAACGTCCCACCCGGCCTTCTCCAGAACCGCGTGCCGCGCGGCGGAAAGCGCAGTAAAGTTTGCCATCGTCGCGCCCGTCACGAACGACCCGCCGCTGGTCGGTGGTAACGAGAGAACGTCCAGCAGCCAGCGCAGCGACGTCTCCTCCAGAGCCGCGGCCCCAGGTGAAAGAGCCGCAAACGAGGAGTTCTGATCCCACGCTGTCGCCAGCCAATTGGCCGCAACCGCGGCAGGCAGGGATCCACCTACGACGAAGCCGAAGAACCGCCCTCCGGCCGTCGCCACGCTCGCTGGCGAGCAAATCGTATCGAGGAGCGCGATGACCTCCGCTGGGTCTTGAGGGTGTTCGGGAAGTTCTGCATCTAGCTGGTCCAGTCGGCCGACCGCCTCTAGTGTGGGGGCGACCGCGCGTTCCCTGACCTCAGCCAGATAACGGATGGCCCGCTGGGACGCATCCTGCAACATGGAATACATACACGGGCTCCTTCGCCTACACCGCCGTCACGACGGCATCTTCGTAGTGACCAGCAGCCACTGGCTCTCGAGGCCAACCTCGCGGCGATTGTGTACTAGGGCCGAGTAGGTGTCAACCGGGGCGGACTGCGGGCCCATATGCGAGGCCTCACAGAGCGCCGATGGAGCCATCCCTCAGCGTCCGCGCCGTCCGCCCGCGGGCATTGTGCGCCTGGG
>CAYFYG010000063.1:0-2355 GCA_964347225.1 uncultured Dehalococcoidia bacterium
GCCTCCATATTGAACCCTTCCGTGCCTACGACCTGCGGGTGTAGCGTCCGCCACCAGCGAATGGACATGAACACGATAGGCACGTCCACGAAGCCGATGATGCCGAACACGGCGGCGAAGGCCGCCCGCCGGTCGGCCTCCTCCACCATCCCTCGCAACACCAGGTAGGAGACGTAGATGAGCCAGAGCATCAGGGTGGTCGTCAAGCGGGGCTCCCAGGTCCACCACGTCCCCCAGGCGCTGCGGGCCCACACCGACCCCGATGCTAGGGTCACGCTGGTGAACACGACCCCTATCTCCGCCGCGGAGACAGCCAGAACGTCCCAACCCAAGGCTCTCGTACGCAGGTAGGCAACGCTTCCGACGAACACCAGGAAGAAGGCCAGGAAGGCCGTCCAGGCGCAGGCAACATGAAAGTAGAAGATGCGCTGCACGTCCCCCATCTCCGCTTCCTCAGGGGAGATTACGAAGGCCGCCAGCAGCGCCGCCAACAGCAGTATCGCGGCCAGCACGCCCAGGGCCCCGCTGGCGCGGGGTCGCGCAAGAGCCGCCAGCCCATACGCGCTCACCCCGCCATCTCCTCCATCACGTACTCGAACAGGAACGGACACAGCGCCACGAACACCACATCGAACGCGGCCAGCACCCCGAGGGCGGGCAGAAGCTCGCCCCACGGCTCGCCCTCGAGGACGGAGCGCGTGCCCTCTACCGCCGCTATGAGGAGGGGAGCCGCCACCGGCAGCAGCAGCAGTGGCAGCAACAGCTCGCGGGACCGCGTCGTCACTGCCATCGCCGAGAACAGCGTCCCCACCGTCACGAAACCGACAGTCCCCAGCACCACTACCGCGATCAGCCCCAGCGACAGGATGGACACGTCGGCGAAGGCGGCAAACAGGGGAAGCAGAGCCAGCTCCAGAGCGAAGGTCAACAGCAGAGCGGCCCCTACTTTCCCTAGAAAGATGGCGCTGCGGTCCATCGGCGTCAGCAACAACCCCTGCAGGCCGCCCTGCTCCCGTTCCCTGGCAAAAACATGGCCCAACCCCATCATCCCGGCAAGGGCGATCGCTACCCATAGCACCCCCGGCCCCGCCACCTCCGACATCTCCCCCTCCAGGTCGAAGGCGAAGTTGAAGATCACCAGCACCAGGAGGGCAAACACCAGGCTGCCGCTGACGGCATCGCGGCTGCGCAGCTCCGACCGCACGTCCTTGGCCGCCACGGTCAAGGCCTGTGCCACGAAGGCCGCGAACCCGTCCTTAGACAGCGGCGCCGGTGTGGCGAAGGTAAGCTTCCTTGAGGCTTCCAACATCCAATTCATCTCGCTTGGCCTCGAACACGACCCTGCCCCGATTCAGCACGGCCAATCGGTCGGCCAGGTCCAGGGTGCGCTCCAGATCGTGCGTGGTCACGAGCACGGTGCGCCCCTGTCGGGCCGCCTCGGCAAGCAGGTCAACCAGAAACGCCATCCACCGTTGGTCCAGCCCCGTGTCCGGCTCGTCCAGCAGAAGGATCGGCGGCTCGTGAATGAGGGCGCGGGCCAGGGCCAGCCGTTGCTGCATCCCCCGCGACAGGTCACGCCCCGCGACATCAGCCTGCCCCTCCAGGCCCACCAGGCGCAACTGCTGTCGCGCCCGATCGGTAGGATCGGAAAGTCCGTACAGCCGCCCATAGAATTCCAGGTTCTCCAAGGCTGTCAGTTCCCCGTAGAGGAACGTCTGGTGGCACACCACGCCCACCAGCCGGCGAACCTCCAAAGCCCGGCTTTGAGCGTCGAGGCCCGCCAGCCGCACCATCCCCGCCGACGGCCGCAGCAAAGTGGCGATCACCCTCACCAGGGTGGACTTCCCCGACCCGTTGGGACCCACGATTGCCAGCCGCTCGCCGGGGCCTACGTTCATGTTCACGCCCCGCAGCGCCGCAAGCGAGCCGAAGGTCTTCCACAAGCCCCGCACCTCAATATCCCAGACGCTGGAGATCGCCTGCCCGCCGGGTTCCGGTCCTTGCGCGACGCTTGCCGTCTCTGCCACCGCTACTCCCCCGAAGACAGGGCGAGGCATAAGAGACAAAGGATCGCCCGGGGAATGATAGCGGTCAGCCCTCTCATGCTCCCGCCTCCAGACGAGCACCGCAACTCCGGCAGTAGTGATCCCTGGCCTCCGTCGACCCGCCGCAGAACGGACAGGGTGGGTCTTCCTGAGCCCATGCCGTAGAGGCGACCATCGTCGGGGTCGCAGGACCGCTCGGCGAAGACTCATGTGCGGCCACCTCTGCCATGGCCGTGTCCAGCTCTCGGAGAATGGCTGCGGCTTCACTACGGTACCGCTTCCGCAGTCCCCGATAGTCGGACTCCGAGAG
>CAYFYG010000064.1:0-3492 GCA_964347225.1 uncultured Dehalococcoidia bacterium
TGGGCAGAGTGCCCTAGTCTGAAGGTGCGCCACGTTGATAGTGCAGATGTTCTATCAGAACGGAAGGTGAGTTTGGCGTCGGGTACTAGACAATTGACCGGAACGGCCGCCGTCGTGAATGTCGCACGCCGTCGCCCTATGGCGCTGGCCATGGCCGCTCACCTGCGTCACCTCTCGGCGGTGATCCTACGGACCTCCGGCTAGAGCGCCCGGAAGGAGGCACCAACCGTTGCAGCCAGCAGTCTTTATCCTAACCTTCATCTCGTGCTGGTCGATCGCTGTTCTGGGCGGGTTCTTCGCTGTGTTGGGTCTGGGCAACATGCGCCGCCATCTCTTCGCCAGCCAGCCAGCCGTGGCCCGGCGCGGCCACTTCCCCCTACAGCGACAGATATTCATGGTGTGGGACGTTGCCCTGGTTCTGCTGGGTGGCCTGCTCATGGTGGCAGGAATGGTCATCCTCTACACGCTCGTGTTCCGCTAGAGGAGGTGGCCAAAGCCAGTGTCGAGGCGGAATCTGGCAAGGAACCTGCTGCTGGTTGTGGCAGTGGCCTTGACCCTTGCCGCGATCGGCTTGGTCGTCAGCGTCAGCAGAGCCCCCGGCGGCGAGGTCACGTTCAGGGCCAGGGCCACCACCGCCGTCGATGAGCACGGCTGTCTAGGCTGCCACAACGATCCCGACTACGAGCCCGATGTCAGCAGCCGCCCCTGGCAGGAGTTCCGCGTCGATGAGGCGACGCTGGCCTCCTCCACCCACGGCTCCGTTGACTGCGCAGATTGCCATCTTGAGTTCGCCACTGGCCAGCGCATCAAAGCGCCTGCGGTGCAAGAGCTGTGCGGCCGTTGCCACGATCAGGAACGCACGCTCCAGAAAGCGAGCGCACATGCCGATCCGAGGGCGGCCACATGCCTCGATTGCCACAGCCCGGAGGTGACCGGCCACGACATCCCCCCTGTTCTCAGCCAAAGCTCACCCGCCTTCCCAGGGAACGTTGCCGAGACGTGCGGAGGTTGCCACGCCGATGAGGAGTTCATGGCACGTTATGGACTCGATACCGATATCCACGACAAGTACCTAGACAGCCCTCACGGCAAGGTGATGAAGCTTGTGGGGTCGGACGTGGATGGTTTGTACGCGGCCACCTGCACGTCTTGCCACGGCAGCCATGACGTCATGGACACGGACGACCCGGCATCGCCGGTGGGCACTACGGCTAGCCTGGCTGCTGTCTGCGCCTCTTGCCATCCGGGTGCCAACGAAGAATTCGCCAGCACCCTCGCTCTTCATGAGGAGTTTACATCTGAGGAGTTGTCCCAGCTTGCCCACTACGGAGAGCGCTTCTTCTTCGTCCTCACCGCTGGCGTTGTCGGTCTGGGCCTCCTAATGGTAAGCCTCGAGGGCTTTGGCTGGCTCATCGGTCGCCACAAGGGCGGCGGCGCGCCCGGCGACGGCAACGCGGGCGGCAGCAACCCGACGCATAACCCCGGTGGCCGCGGCCGGGGCGGCTGCAACCCAGGAGACAATCCTAGTGACAACCCCGGCGACCACGACCCTGGCGATGGTAACCCCGGGAACAGCCCTGGCGGCAATCCGGGCGACCGCCGCGAACACAACCCCGATGGTCCCCACACGGCCACAGCCACGCTCTCGCCCTTCGAGGCCCAGGCAGTTCAGGGTCATGCGGCCCGAGGGACGCGGTCCGGGGGAGTCGCCTCCCCCGACAGTCGTGCGCTTCTACCCGAGGAGATCGTCCGCTTCGACGCCAACCAGCGGGTGCAGCATTTTGTCTTGCTCGCCAGCTTCCTGGTGCTGGCGTTCACTGGTCTACCCCAGAAATTCCCGGACTGGGAGGTCAGCCAGTGGCTCATCGGTGTGTGGGGTGGGCTTGATGCCGCGCGCACCATCCATCGTTTCGCCGGACTGGTCATGATCGTCGACTGCTTGTACCACTTGGGGTATATCGTCTACAGCACCGTTGCTCTAAAGAAGCCCGCTCCTGTCTGGATGATACCTACGCCCAAAGACGCGCTCGACTTCTTCCAGGACCTCCAGTGCTGGTTTGGCTTGTCCTCAGATAAGCCCCAGTTCGGCCGCTTCAGCTATCGGGAGAAGTTCGACTACTGGGCGATCTTCTGGGGAATGCCTGTCATGGGCATCTCTGGTCTGGTCCTGATGTTCCCGGTACTGGTGTCAAATGTCTTGCCCGGCGACGTTGTAACTGTCGCTTTTGTGGCACACAGTGATGAGGGAATCCTCGCCATCCTGTGGATCTTCATAGTCCACATGTTTTTCGTTCACCTGAATCCGCGTTTCTTCCCCCTGAACCCCGCGATCTTCACGGGCAAGATGTCACGCGAAGCCTATGCCGAGGAGCATGCCCTGGAGTTGGCGACCATTGAGGGCCGACCAGACAGAGGCAGCCGGGTCCGCGGAGCCGAAGGGCCGGCGAGCCAAGTCCGCGGGCGGGCGACTGGGGGATGAGATGACTGCTCTGTATCGCCAGCCTAGCCACGGACTCCACCACTGCCCAGCCAACGATAATCCCGCCCGGACGCACTGTACGTGAGTGGGGATGCGCTAGACTACGAGGCGGCACACCCCCTGTACCTCTGGAGGAGGAAGATGGACAAACAACGAATCGAGATCGACGAGTCGCTGGACGAGGAGCTCCGGTGCTACCAGGACAGGCTAACGTGCGGCCTCTACGAGGCTGTCTACGATCTCGACGACGCTTCTCGGGATACCATCATGAAGCGTCAGGCCCAGTCCTGCGTCGCCGCCTTCCTCGATCTTGCCGGCCTGCCCACTCCCATGGATCTGGACTCATTCCGCAGAGCCATGCGCGACGCACAGCCCATAGGGGCCGAAATCAAGCAGGAGGGCAATGTCCTCCACTGGACTCAGAATCAGCGAAACCGGTGCGTATGTCCCCTCGTGCAACGGGGCGCGGTTCGCCTGGATCCGAAGTTGTGTGTTTGCAGCGCCCACTGGGTGAAGTACCTGTTTGAGGAGATCGGGCACACCCCGGTGCGCGTGGATATCGTCGAGACGGTGGCAAGGGGGGGCGAGAGATGCCGCTTCAAGATAACGGAAACATAGGAGCCGGGCCGCACAGACGGCAAGGATAGAGGATCGCCGGGGAGACTCGGAGTCAGGGAGATGAGGAGGCTCGACGAGTCCCGGACGGCGGCCGTTTGGCTACGGACAGCGCGACTCCTCGTGCCGCTGGCCGTTTGCGCCGCCGCTGCCCTTGTTCTAGTGGTCGTGAGCACGGAGCGAGGTCTGGCTGTGCGCGAGGAGGCGACACCGGCCCCGCAGCGCTCCGCGTGGCCCTCCAATGTCCGCGACGACCCCAATCTCTCCTGCCTGAAATGCCACGGAAACCGTGACCTTAGCATGACGTTCCCCAACGACGACATGCAGTCGCTGTACATCGATGCCGAGACCTTCCAGCAGTCAGCCCACGGTGAGAGGCTGAACTGCGTCGACTGCCA
>CAYFYG010000065.1:0-1769 GCA_964347225.1 uncultured Dehalococcoidia bacterium
AGCATGTCGTCCAGGTGGTCGATGAACGTCCTCACTGGCACGAAGCAGGGCGTTCCCGTGGCCAACCCCTCGGCGAACGTATCGATGGGCGCTTCTTGCAGCCGGTGCTCCTTCCACGAGCGGTAAATGGCGGGCGCTCCCTCCGCCTGAACGCCGATCACCTGCACGTCCGGCCGCAGCGCCTTGGCGACGATGCAGTGGCCGCTCGCGCCACTGCCGCCGCCAATGGGCGCGATGATGACGTCCACGTCCGGCAGTTCCTCGACGATCTCCAGGCTGACGGTGGCTACACCCGCCACCAACTGGGGAGCGTTGATGTGATGGATGTAGCGCATCCCCTCTCGGCGCGCGAACTCCTCTGCCCAGGTCCGCGCCTCCTCGAAGTGGCGGCCGTGGGCCGCCACCTCAGCCCCCAAGGCCCGGATCGCCTCCACCTTGAGACGGTTGGAGCGCCGGGGCACGGCAATGACACAGCGCATTCCCGCCAGCCTAGCCCCGTAGGCCAGCGACTGGCCATGGTTGCCCGTGGACGCGCCGATGATCCCCCGTCGTCGCTCCTCTTCAGGTAGGGATATCGCCAGGTTCACCCCTCCTCGCACCTTGAACACGCCGATGGGCTGGACGTTCTCCAGCTTCAGGTACGCCTGGCAGCTCAGTAGATCGGACAGGTAGGGATTATGGACCAGCGGCGTCCGCTTCAGGTGCGGCTCGATCCTTTGCCTGGCGCTATGGACATCCGCCAGGGTGGGCCGCATCTCGATGCGGCGATCATAGACCATACCGACAACGCCCGACCGAAGGCTATCGCACACGCGGCCAATCTTGTCTTCTATCTCCTGTGGCAGGATATCGGTGCGCAGGAAGCCGAACCCCTCGAAGTACTCGCGCAGGTCGGTCGTGATGAAGATCTCGTCCTGGGGGAAGCGGCGGATCAGTTCGCGGACGACGAGGCCGCCCCAACCCCGGCCTCGCTCCTCCTCCACCACAGCGACGGAGCCCAGCTCGTGCGTCTCGCGGTAGGGTTTGATGCGCCCGAAGGCGACGATGGCGCCGTCGCTGCCTTGGCGCCGCACGACGATGAACTGCTCGGGCTCCAGCCATTCCCCGTCTAGGCGCAGCCGCTGCACGGCGTCGCTGATGAAGGGCATGTCATTCGGGGTCGCTGGATCGATCATATGGGGCCGGAGTGCCGTTTCGTTGGTCATGCAGTCATTCTAGCGCAGGATCGTCTGGAGAGCTTCCGAAATGCCCGGCGATGGCATAGAATACGTGGGTAGCCAGCGGTCAATTTCTGGAAGGAGGTTTCCCGTGCCTACCTACGTAGTGCTGTACCGTTTCACCGACCAGGGTCTCAAGACCATCAAGGACACCGTGAAGCGCACCCGCGAGATTCGTGCCGATAACGAGAAGCGCGGCTTCAAGGTCATGGGCATCTACTGGACAGAGGGGCAATACGACCTCGTCTCCATCGTGGAGGCGCCCAGCGAGGACGCGATGCTGGCGGGCCTGTTCAACGTCGCTCAGGCTGGGAACGTCCACAGCGAGACGCTGCGGGCCCACACCGAGGCGGAGATGGAGAAGGCGCTCGGAGCCGGCTAGCGCCTCACTTCTCCAACCATAGATCGATCGGCTTGCGGGCATCCGTCTCGAAGGGCAAGAAGACCCGTTCGCCTGTGCGTGCTGACTCGTAGGCGGCGCAGATTATCTCCAGCACGGCGCGGCCGTCCTCGCCGGTGAGGGTGGGTTGCTTGCCCTCCCGAACGCAGTCC
>CAYFYG010000066.1:0-2959 GCA_964347225.1 uncultured Dehalococcoidia bacterium
GTAGGAGGTAGGGGCGCGCTCGGCCTGAGCCTGCTTGCCGAGGGATGAGGCCCTGCGCAGCTCATGGTTCGATGGATTCACAATTGACGGGCATGGGGCGGAGATAGTCCAGGAGGTTCCCCGATGCGCTTTCCTATCCTCATCAGTCCCCTCTGGCGGCCGTTCCTCCTGCCCTTCGGTGGCACTCCCGGGCGTTCCTTCGCCGAGGTGGAGGACGGGCAGCTGCATGTGCGCATGGGCTGCCTGTTCAACGAGCGCTTCCTGCTGGCGGATGTGGAAGCGGCCTCGCCCTCACACTGGCCGGTGTGGGCCGGAATCGGCTGGCGCACCAGCTTTCGCGGGACGGTGGGCCTGATAGGCACCTACGTGAACATCGTGGAGGTGCGGTTCAAGGAGCCCCAGCGCGTGCGGATGGTCGTGCCCATGACCTGTCGCCGCCTCTACCTCTCGCTGGACGAGCCACGCGACTTCGTCGCCGCTGTGCAGGCCGCGACTGCCTCGGAGCGGCCGCCGGAGCCGGCGCGCGCCGGCGCGCGCCCGCGGCGGCGCAAGAGGGCTGGCTAGCCTCCCTCCCGCGCCCGCGCGAACGCCGCCCATCGTCTCCGTAGCACCGACTGGCCCCAGCGGTAGGCCACGGCGTCTCCCACGCTGTTGGCCAGGTTCGCTGAGCCGATGTAGAACAGGAGCATCAGCCCGAAGAAGGCCAGCAGCGTCCACCAGTACACCCCGTAGTAGGCCAGCGGTAGCAGTCCCAGGACAACACCCAGCGTCAGGCCGCCCCAGGCGATGCTCCGCACCGTCCACCCCTCCCGCGAGCGCTGGTCGCGGTACATGGCGAACACCGCTTCCGGCACCCGGGTGACGCTCAGCCACTCGGTTGAGGAGCGGCCGCAGTGGGGACAGATGGCCCCCTGCGGGGACTGGCGCGGGGGCGATGGGTGGTAGCAGTAGCCGCAGAACCGGCCGGCGTTGGGCGCCCTTCCCTCAAGAACGTCGTCCAGGAGGGCGACCAGCCGCTGGGAGAAGATACTGTGGGCCTCTCCCTCGGGGGCGAGGCCCGGATTGTGCTGGCCCCCTTTCGTCGCCTGACCTCTAGTCTACCTGCATCGAGCTGACGTGCTCCGGCTCGATGACCATGGTCAGCCGCTGCTCTCCCGGCTGCCGCCACGGGTATCGGTCCTGGCCTATGTACTTCTTGGCGAGCTTGTCGATGAGCTCGTCGGCGCCCTCCTGGCGAATCTCCGCCACGCGGCCCCGGATGAAGGCCGATGCGTAGGGGTTGTCCTGCTTGGTGATAGAGATGGCCACCCTGGGGTCGCGGCGGACGTTGCGGGGCTTGGCGCGGCCCTCGGCGGTGTTGACCAGGATGCGGCCGTCCGCGAAGTCGACCCACACGGGGGTCACCTGCGGCGATCCGTCGGGCATGAGGGTGGCGAGATGGGCGAAGTTGGGTTCCAGGAAGAGCTTCCTAATACCTTCGGACAGCGTTGCGGGCATGCTCGACCTCCTTCTGTCTGAGGGGCGATCGGCTCAGGTATAGATTAGCCTGAGGGATGTCTACAGGCCAGGGTGTCAGGCGTGGCCTATCTTGCGCTCCGGTGTATTCTTGGTCTCGGTGCAGGCGGTGCACCTCGCCCGACTCCGACACGCGGCCAGCCGGCGATGGTGCATGCGATCGTCCCCGCTACAGGATGGGCTTGATGGGGATGGCCTGCTCCCGCTCCGGGCCCACCGACACCAGGTGCACGGGCGCTCCCAGGAGCTCCTCGATGCGGCGCACGTAAGCGCGGGCGTTTTCCGGCAGATCCTGAAAGCGACGTGCTCCTGAGGTGTCCTCGTTCCAGCCGGGCAGATCTTCGTATAGGGGCCTGGCCCGGAAAAGCGCCGCACCGCTGGCCGGTAGGGATCGGGTCTGTTCCCCGTCCAACTGGTAGGCGGTGCACGCCTTGATGGTGGGCAGCCGGTCCAGCACGTCGAGGCGGGTCAAGGCGATAGCGGTAACGCCATTGATGCGGGCCGTGTAGTGGGCGGCCACAGCGTCGAACCAGCCGCAGCGGCGCGGCCTGCCGGTGGTCGCGCCATACTCCGGCCTGGGCCCGCCCTCCCGCAGCAGGTCACCCGTCTCGTCGGTCAGCTCCGTGGGCATGGGGCCGTTGCCGACGCGGGTGTTGTATGCCTTGTACACTCCCAGCACCGTGTCGATCTGCGTGGGTCCGATGCCGATCCCAATGGTCGCCCCACCGGCCAGCGAGGAGGGGACGGAGGAGGTGACGTACTCGTACGTGCCGGCGTCCAGGTCCAGCAGCGCTCCCTGTGCTCCCTCCAGCAGCACCGCGTCGCCGCGGGCGAGCGCCTCCTGTACCAGCGCTGCCACATCGGCGACGAAGGGCGCCAGCCGCGAGCCGTAGTCGGCGTATTCGGCGTGTACCCGCTCTAGGGAGAGAGGCTGCGCCCCGTACAGCTTCTCCAGTATGGCGTTCTTGTAGGGCACCAGGAAGGAGAGCAACTGGAGCAGGGACTCCTTGTCCAGGAGATCGGCGACGCGCACGCCGGCGCGGCTGACCTTGTCCGCGAAAGCGGGACCGACGCCGCGACCGGTGGTGCCGATGGCCCCCTTCCCCCGCAGCTCTTCGTCCAGGCGGTCGATGAGCGGATGCCAGGGCATCAGCACCTGGGCGCGGTTGCTCAAGGACAGCCGTCCCTGCACGGAGACGCCGCGCGACTCCAGTTCCTCGATCTCGCCCAGCAGCACCGCCGGGTCGACGACAAGGCCGTTGCCGATGACGCAGACCTTATCGGGGTAGAAGATGCCGGCCGGGACGAGATGCAGTTTGAACTCGCCCAGCTCGTTGACAACGGTGTGGCCGGCGTTGTTGCCCGCGGAGTATCTGGCGACGATGTGGGCCTTCTGCGCCAGCAGGTCTATGATCCTGCCTTTGCCCTCATCTCCCCACTGGCC
>CAYFYG010000067.1:0-2134 GCA_964347225.1 uncultured Dehalococcoidia bacterium
ACCATCCGCCTGACCAGCCTCGGCTCATCATCCCGAGAACGGCATCTTCTCCTCTGAGTAGACCTTGATTGCCCCAGCACTCGACACGCCCGGCGCTCGGAGACGACTGTATGGCCTAGAGCGTCCCGCACCCACGCCACCGCCTGCCGTCTCTTCGCCGGGCTCAGGAGTTTCCCTGGGCCGCCTCCCTCAAGATGGCGTTGTCCAGAGACAGATCGGCCACCAGCTTCTTGAGTCGGGCATTCTCCTGCTCCAGTTCCCTCAGTCGCTTGGCTTGGTCCCTCGTCAGACCGCCGTACTCTTTCCGCCAGCGGTAGTATGTCTGCTCGCTCACCCCTAGCTTGCGGCAGACCTCAGACACCGTCAGGCCATTGGCTAACCCGACTTCCGCTTCCCTGAGCTTGTTGATGACCTCCTCCGCCCTGTGATGTCGCCTCGCCACTCCAACTGCCCCCTTTCTCTCGTCCAGAACCCATCCTCTCTAACATTGGGCCTGGACTCGTTTTCGGGGGCAAGGTCAGTGGCCGCGATCGCAGTCAGGCTGTTGAAGAGTGGCGGCGGCGACCCCACAATACAGGCAGCCCCGAGGGAGAGGGCCGCGGATGCGAGCAGTCGGGTACATCAGGGTTAGCAGTCCCGGTCAGGTAGACAACTGGTCGCTTGCCGCCCAGCGCCGGGAGTACGAGGCCTGGTGTCAAAGAAGAAGGGCCGAGTCGGTCACTGTTTACGCGGAGGAAGGGGCGTCCGCCCGCTACGACTCCATCAATCGGCGCCCACAGTTCCGCCGGCTGCTGGCGGATGCCAAGCGTGGGCTGTTTGACATCGTGGTCGTGCACTCCCTGGACAGGTGGAGCCGCAACATGCTGGTGACCCTGCAGAGCCTCAAGGCGCTGTCCCAAAGCGGAGTGGCCTTCGCCTCCGTCACGGAGAACATCGATTACTCCACTCCCGAGGGCAGGCTAATGCTGGCCAACCTGGCCGCCTTCGCCCAGTACTTCTCCGACAACCTGTCGAAGCATACATCCAAGGGCCGCCGTGAGAGGTTCCAGTCGGGCCTGCCCAACGGGGATATCCCTTTCGGGTACTGCAAGGGTCCGGACGGGATACCAGTGCCGGTTGAGGGGGAGGCTGCTGCGGTGCAGGAGGCCTTTCGTCTTTACTCTGCTGGAGACAAGCCATTCGAGCAGATCGCTCGAAGACTGAACGCGCGGGGTTTCCGCACCCGCAACAAGCAGCGGCGGGCCGGTCCGGCAGGGCCGCGGCCGTTTACGAAGGAGACGGTGAAGGGGATGCTGCACAACCCCTTCTACATGGGCTTCGTCACCTGGAAGGACAGGGAGCGCCTGCGGGGTCGCCATGAGCCGATCGTCTCCGAGGAGCTGTGGGAGCGGTGCCAGCAGGTGATCGCCAGTCGACGCTGGGGAGGCGGTCCGCGCACAAACCGGACATACCTACTGAAAGGCTTGGGGCGATGCGTCTTCTGCGATGGGAGGTTCTGGTCACAGACGCTGCCGCCCGGCAGGCCCTACTACCGCGAGGCATCCAGGCTCAAGGAGAGGGAGTGCCCAGCTGCGGGGGCGTGGGCGAGGGCCGAACCCCTTGATGCGCAGGTAGCAGAGGCCATGGCGGCGGTCAAGCTGCCGTCGGACTGGCAAGACCGCGCCCTGGCGATGGTCAGCCAGACGGTAGGGGCGGACCCAGCCGCGGAGAGGGTTAGACTGAGGGAGAAGCTGCGGCGGTACGCGCTGATGTATGCCGAGGGGCAGATAGAACTGGCTGAGTACAGGGCCGCCCGCGGTGAATTGGAGCGCCAGCTGGCAGCCATTGAGCCGCGGGTTCCCGCAGATCTCAGCCATGCCGGAGAGCTGTTGTCTGACTTCGGGAGAATATGGCGAGGGGCCACGCCTGAGGAACGCTCCGCGCTGGTCAAGGCTGCGCTGGACGCCGTCTACTGCGATCCCAAGGAGGGGATAGTAGTTGGCCTGCGACCCAAGGGGCCCTTCGTCCCGCTCTTCACCATGTGCGAGGGCCTAGTGAAAACCGCCCCCCGATCTGAGGAGGGCGGCATCCCTATTGCAGTGACTGGCGACCCCGATGGGATTCGAACCCACGATCTCCAGCTTGACAAGCTGGC
>CAYFYG010000068.1:0-2642 GCA_964347225.1 uncultured Dehalococcoidia bacterium
CTCGGCGGGACCAGAACAGTATCGCGTGGCGGAGGGAGTGGGATTCGAACCCACGAGGGGGCTGTTCACCCCCTACCCGCTTAGCAGGCGGGCGCACTCGGCCACTATGCGATCCCTCCGCCTGTGGCCAACAGTAGTATAGCAAACGGGTCGAGCAGGTCAGCCCGCCAACGAGCGGGGAAGGGGTCGACGGGGCGGCTTGCCGGCCGTGGGTCTAGTCGGTGGCCTCGGCAGCCGCCAGGGCCTCCACTGGCTGGAAAAGGCGCTTTTTGAGCGCCTCGCGCGGCGGATCGATGTAGATGGCGGCCCAGGCGCAGGACTGCTCGCAGAGGCGGCAGCCGGTGCAGCGCCGCTCGATCAGCTTGGCCACGCCGAAGAAGTCGGCCACCCGCTCGCCGGAGGTGTCGAGCTCGAGGGCGTTGAAGGGGCAGATGTTGATGCACTGCTCGCAGCCGGAGCCGATGCAGTTGTCCTCGATGACGATCGCCTTGGGCCACTCGCGGCGAGGGAACCCCTTACAGACGTCACGGTGTTCGTCAAGGATGCACTCGACCGGGCAGACGACGCCGCAGGCCCCGCAGTCGATGCAGAGGGTGGGATCGATGACGTGGATGGCGTCACGCTCGCCGGAGATGGCGTTGGTGGGGCAGCGCTTGGTGCAGGCAGTGCAGCCGATGCAGGTATCGATGATCTTGTAGGACATAGGCTCAGCTCTGGGGCCCAGGATACGGCTGCGGCGCCGAGTTAAGCAAGCGCTTTATTCGTTTTTGGCTTTGGGCCTCGGTTTTGCCTTCCTCTTCCGCGGCCGGCTCTTCCGGATCCGGCTCTCGGGAGCCTCCGCCTCAAGGATGCGCTTGAGGGCGGCGAGGGAGCGGCTGAGGTTGTGCTCGTAGAGGGCACCGGTGATCGGAGTGAGGAACGCCAGGGGGCCCTCGACATCGACGCGCAGGGTGGCGACGGTGCCGCCGTCGAAGTCCTCAGCGATGTGGTCGAAGATGAGGCGGACGCCGGGGATGGAGGAGGATGTCCAGGCGAAGGAGCGGCCGGGGATGACCTCCGTGACCTCCCAGACGCTCGGGAAGGGGCTCAGCTTGAGGGCGATGCGAGCCGTGCAGCCTTCGGCCAGGGGGCCTTCGCAGAGGGGCTTGACCTGCCTGAGATGGGGGTTCCACTCCAGCCAGCGGTCGAAGTTGGTAAACGCCTCGTAGACCCTTGCGGGCGGGACGTCGATGGCCAGGGAGCGTTGGAGGGACGGCATGCGGGTGGCCTCCTTCCTCGCCGCTCAGACGGCGATGCTACGCTCGCGCAGGACACGCTCGGTCGTCGAGCCGATGTCGGCGGGGCTGTCCACTACGACGGCGCCAGCAGCGCCGAGGGCCTCCTTCTTGGCCTGGGCCGTCCCGGCAGCCCCGACGATAATGGCGCCGGCGTGGCCCATGCGGCGGCCGGGCGGAGCGGTGGCGCCGGCGATGAAGGTGATGACTGGCTTGGTGACCTCGGCGGTGATGTATTCGGCGGCCTGCTGCTCGGCGAGGCCACCGATCTCGCCGACGAAGACGACGGCGACGGTGTCGGGGTCCTCGTTGAACATGCGGAGGGCTTCCACGGGGGTGGTGCCGACGACGGGGTCGCCGCCGACGCCGACGCACGTGGACTGGCCGATGTTGCGCTCCGTGAGCTGGGCGACGACCTCGTAGACGAGGGTGCCAGAACGGGAGATGACGCCGACCTTGCCGGGGGAGAAGACGTCGCCGGGCATGATGCCGACGCGGGCCTGGCCGGGGGTGATGACGCCGGGGCAGTTGGGCCCGACGACGGTGGTGCCAGACCCGTTCAGGTAGCGGCGGACGCGGACCATGTCCATGGCAGGGACGCCTTCCGTGATGCAGACGATGACGGGGATGTCGGCGTGGGCGGCCTCCAGGATGGCATCGGCGGAGAAGGGCGCGGGGACGAAGATCAGGGAGCAGTTGGCCTGAGTGGCGGCCACGGCCTCGCGGACGGTATCGAAGACGGGGACGTCGTCCATCTTCTCGCCGCCGCGGCCGGGGGTGACGCCGGCGACGACGTTGGTGCCGTATTCGATGCAGCGGCGGGTCTGGAAGGAGCCTTCCTTCCCGGTGATGCCCTGGACGAGGAGACGGGTGTGTGATCCGACGAGGATGCTCATGGGGCTTAGGACCTCCTGGGGTTGCTGGCGGGGACGAGCTGTCCCGCGTGCTCGGATATGTGGTGAGTGAACATTTCGGTGTACTTGAGGATGCTGCAGGTGCCGCCATCGGCAAGGGTGATGGGGGTGGAGAGGTGCTGGGAGCCGAAGGCATTCAGGAGGCGCAGGGTCTCCCGGCGGTGCGTGGCCAGTTCGTCCACGAGCTCGGGGACACTGCGGCCGCGGCGCGCCTCCACCTCACGCTGGTTCCGGTCATCGATATCGTTGATGGTCTTCAGCTCGGCCTCGTCCCCCCGGCCGACGGCGGAGCGGAGGCGGGCGTGGACGCGCAGTTCGTTGGAGGCGATGTGGGCGAGGACGTCCCTGCGCGTCCAGCCGGGCTCGGGGCTGGGCTCGTCCCAGGCGTCGTCGGGGACGGAGTCGATGGCGCGGAGGAGATCGCGGTGGGTGATGTGAAGGGCGTCTATGGCGG
>CAYFYG010000069.1:0-5581 GCA_964347225.1 uncultured Dehalococcoidia bacterium
TGTACAGGTCCCCATTGCGGATCTTCAGGTTGAACCCGCAGGTGGGATTCGTACAGGCCCAGGCCTTGAAGTAGATCGCGGCCCCCTGGCTCCCAAAATCAGACAGAGGCACAAGGTCCCCCGTCTCGCACTTCTGACACTTGGGGAAACTCGTCACCAGTACCACTTTTCACCCCTCCCGCCTTGAGCTGTCTGTCGTCGGAGTATAGCAGGCAGTTTCGTCCCCGACAAGGGCGAAGGCCGGATTACGGATAGACTTCTCAGATTCCGCACCTCAGGGTGCCGTTGCCCCAACACCCCGACGCGCCTCCCAGGCATCCTGAGCCCTCAGCGCCTGCCGGATACCCTCCCCCAGCGCGAAGCGCAGCGGCTCCGGCGGGATGGGGATCACCCAGCGGTTCACGAAGAACAAATCCGTCAGCTCAGTCTCCTTCTCCAGCACCAAGTCCCGCATCACCTGGCCCGCCATGTTCATCGGAGCTACGCCGTGCCCTATGCAGCCAAGGGAGTACGCCACCCGCTTATCCTTCCCCAGATAGCCCATCGCCGGGAAGAAATCGCCGGGCACCGACACCGGCCCTCCCCACCGGTGCTCGATACGCACATCCTTCAGCGAGGGGAAGGTCTGGCGCAGGTTCCGCTCCAGCCTGCGGAAGACGCGAGGGCTTTGGTCCCGATCCAGTGGCCCACGGAAATAGTACTGGGCGTCGGATCCCCCGAACAGGATGCGATTGTCCGGCGTCAGACGGTAGTAGTGGAACATGTTGCGCCCGTCCTCCATCCCCTGGCGCCCCCGCCAACCGATGCCGGCCAGCTGGTCTTCGGACAACGGCTCCGTCTGGACGATGTAGGTGAAGACCGGGAACTGTTTGTTGCGGAGTTGCGGAAAGCGCGTCGAGAAGGCGTTGGTGGCGAACACCACCTTATCCGCCTCGACAAGGCCGTGGGGCGTGTCCAGATGCAGGATCGGGTCGAGGTGGGCGGCCACCGCCGGCGTCCGCTCGTACACCTCCACCCCCTCTTCCTGGGCCACCCGCTTCAGGCCGCGCACATATTTCGCCGGATTGATGAGGGCGCATTGCTCCTCCCAGCGGGCTCCCAGGTACGTGGGCGAGTGCACCTCCGCCCGCACCATGTGCGCGTCTACCCACTTCAGGCCGTGGATGCCCAGTTTCTCCGCCAGCTCGATCTCGTCCTGCAGGCGCTTGACCTGCGCCGGGTTGAGGGCCACCGTCAGCAGCCCCGGCTTCTCGTAGTCGCAGTCGATGCCGTGCGAATCCACCATCTGGCCGATGTGGTCAACAGCGCGGTGGCCGTAGTCATGGGCCTGCTTCGCCTTCTGCTTCCCGAAGCGTAGCGACGTGATGGAGAGCGAGAACCCCATAAGGGTTATCGCGAAGCCAGCGTTGCGGCCACTGGCCCCGTAGCCCACCACCTTGTCTTCCAGCACGGCGACGCGCAGGGAGGGATCGGCCCGCTTCAGGTAGTACGCCGTGGACAGCCCGCAGAACCCGCCGCCCACGATGGCCACATCCACCTTCGTGGAACCATCCAGGGGTGGGCTCTCCTCATACGGCGACTCGGCCAGCCAGTAGGACTTCTCTTCGTAGTCGGCCATGGAGCGGCCCCTTTCTGAAGATGTCGGGCCCTGCCGCCTAGTAAGGGCCCATCATCTCCCTCAGTCTCTGCCGGACAGGTGGCCGACGCGCTTCAACAGCCAATACTCCAGGCTGTCGGACAGGGCCAGCCAGGACGCCTCGATTATGTCCGTGGAGGAGCCCACCGTGGTCCAGGTGTCATCCCCGTCGGTGGACTCGATGAGGACGCGCACGTTGGCGCCCGTTCCCGCCGCCGAGTCGATGATTCGCACCTTGTAGTCCACGAGCTTGATGGCGCTGATGCTGGGGAAGTGTTGCACGAGGGCTTTGCGGACGGCAGCATCCAGGGCGTGGACCGGGCCGCTGCCTTCGGCGGCCGTGTGGTAGATCTGATCGTCAACCGCGATCTTGACCATCGCCTCTGACAGCATCTCGCGGCCGGCCTCGCCCGGCTTGTGATGGCGCCGTTCCACCACCATGAAGTCCTCCAGCTCGAACGGCGCCTCGTAGCCGGCGCGGCCCCGACGCACCAGCAACTCGAATGACGCTTCCGCCCCCTCGTACTGGTAGCCCCGGCTCTCCATCAGCTTCACATGCTCCAGCAGGCGCTGCGCCTCATCGCCCTCAGATGGGATGTCGATCCCTTGCTCTTGCATCTTAGCCAGGATGTTGCGCCGCCCTGCCAGCTCCGAGACGAGGATGCGAGTATCGTTCCCCACGATGGCGGGGTCCACATGCTGATAGGACCAGTCCTCCTTGACCACCGCCGCCACATGCAGCCCCGCCTTGTGCGCGAACGCGGCCGAGCCCACATACGGCTGCCGCGGGTTGGGAGGCAGGTTGGCGATCTCGCTGACGTAGCGGGAGGCCTCAGTTAGGTGGGCCAACTGCTCGTCTCTAACGACGTCCAGCCCCAGCTTCAGCTTCAGGTTGGCGATTATGCTGAACATGTTGGCGTTGCCGCACATGTCGACGTAGCCGTTAGCCGCGGCCTGGATGTGGGTCGCGCCCGACTCCACGGCGGCCAGGGTGCTGGCCACGGCCACGTCCGCGCCGTTGTGGGTGTGGATCCCCACCGCGCAGTCCACGTCGTCCACTACGGCCCGCACGACTTCCGCGACCCACGAGGTGATGGCTCCGCCGTTGGTGTCGCACAACACCACGCAGTCGGCCCCCGCCGCAGCCGCCGTCCTCAAGCACTGCAGGGCGTACTCGCGATCAGAGCCGAACCCGTCGAAGAAGTGCTCGGCGTCAAAGAACACGCGCAGCCCCTTGGAGCTGAGGTAGCGCACCGAGTCGGCGATCATCGCCAGGTTCTCCTCGGCGGTGGTTTCCAGGATGTGGCTCACGTGCTGGTCGTGCGCCTTGCCCACGATGGTGACGATGCGGGTGTCGGCGTCCACCAGAGCCCGCAGGTTGGGGTCCGACTCCGCGCTGGAGCCCGCGTGGCGGGTCGATCCAAACGCGGCCAGTTGCGCGTTCCTCAGGGCCAGCGAGCGGGCCCGCACGAAGAACTCGGCGTCCTTGGGGTTGGAGCCGGGCCAGCCACCCTCTATGTAGTGGACGCCCAGTTCGTCGAGCATACGGGCGATCTTCAGCTTGTCCTCAACGGAGAGCGAGATCCCCTCCATCTGGGTGCCGTCGCGGAGGGTCGTGTCGTACAGCTCGATCCGATCAGCCATTGCCACGCTAGTTTAGCCGAATGCGCCCCGTTAGAGGAAGGGTCACGGTTTGAGCGTACGGCTAGTCGAACGCCACCCGGCGACATGCACATCCGATCCCGCATCACGTCCGACGCGATGGTCCCGCCGCCCGCTGTACAATAGTCCCGCCCATGACGACCGTTGCCTTCGCATTTGTCATCGCCTCGGCGATTTTCCACGCCACCTGGAACTTCCTACTCAAGCGCAGCGACCACAAGGGCGCCTTCCTCTGGTCGTTGGGCGCCGTGTCTTTCGTTGCCTTCCTCGTCCCGGCGGCAGTGTCCGCCTACATCGACGGAGTTGGCACCCGCGGCGTGATATTCGGCACAGTCACCGCCCTCCTCCATGGCGCCTACGGACTGGCACTTACCCGAGGCTATCAGCTTGGCGATCTCTCCGCTGTTTATCCCATATCGAGGGGCATGGGCCCGGCAATCGTGCCCATCGCCGCCGTGCTTCTGCTCGACGAATGCGCTTCCCTCGCTGCCGCTTTCGGGATCGCCCTAGTCGTGGCCGGGATCTACGTTATCAACATCGAAGGCCGCTCCCCTAGCGACCTTGCTCAGCCCCTGCGGGCCCTGAACCGGCCGGCCATCCGCGTTGCCTTCCTCACCGGCGCGCTCATCGCCTCCTACTCGCTCTGGGACAAGACCGCTCTCGACCACCTCTCGCCGGTCACTCTCAACCAGTTCGGGCTGGCGGGGTGGCTGCTGGTCCTCGCTCCCGTGGCCCTCCGAACCAGAGCAGCGCCCGTCCGCAGTGAGTGGCGGGAACGAGGTTGGAGCATATTCGTCGCCGGCATGCTGGTGTCCCTGGGCTACATCCTGGTTCTGACAGCGCTCACCACCAGCCGCATTAGCTACGTCGCGCCCGCCCGAGAGATGGGCATTGTCATCACCGCTGTCCTTGGCGTCTTCTTCTTGGGCGAAGGATACGGAGCTTGGCGCATCTTGGGCTCAATTCTTATCCTGGGCGGCGTGCTCAGTCTTGGCCTTGCCCCCTGACCGGGACCGCTCAGCACACGTCCAGCGCCGTCTCGTCCCATTCAGCGAAGCGGTAACCCTGCCTCCGCCAAAGCCTGTGCTATATTCGATGGGACCAGCCTGGAACGCCAGATGCGGGATGTCGGGTCGGAGACGTGCTTGAGGGAGGAGCACAGATCATGTCGGGAGGCAAGATGAACGTTGTCGTCGTGATTTGCCACGATCTCGGCCAGCATGTGGGGTGCTATGGCGTTCCAGAGGCGAGAACGCCGAATCTGGATCGATTCGCGGCGACAGGGATGCGTTTCTCGAACCACTTCTGCTGCGCTCCGCAGTGCAGCCCCTCCCGTGCGGCGCTCTGGACAGGCCGTTACCCGCACGCGAACGGCGTGGTCGGGCTATCGCATTCCGGCTTTCAGAACGAGTATCACGAGAACGAGCGCCACCTTGCCCAGATACTGGACGAGGCAGGATACGAGGCCCACCTCTTTGGCCTCCAGCACGTCTCTGCCACACCAGAGAGATGCGGGTTCAAGGAGATCCACGGGTTGGCGCCGTGCGGGCAGGTTGCCGACAAGGTCTGCCGATTCTTCGAGGAGAGAAAGGGGACGGGGCCACCCCTATACGTCCAGGTCGGGTTCTTTGAGGCGCACCGGCCGTTTCTGCACCCGGACGTGGAGAGGCTGGATCCGGCAGAGGTCACTGTGCCACCCTACCTGCCGGATATCCCGGAGGTACGCGAAGACCTCGCGGCTCTCGAAGCGTCGGTCTCGTCTGCGGACAAGGCTTTCGGGAAGATCATTGAAGCCGTGGACCGATCCGGGATGGGAGACGATACGATCGTCATCTTCACGGTCGATCACGGCATCCCCTTCACACGCGCCAAGATGACGCTGTACGACCCAGGGCTCGAGACCGCTTTGCTCATGCAGATCCCAGGCGTCGAAGGAGGGAGGCTATACGGGGAACCGATCTCGAATGTAGACGTTCTTCCGACCCTTCTCGATCTTCTCGGGATGGACACGCCGGAGAACGTGCAAGGCCGGAGCTTCCAGCCGCTGATCATGGGACGGAACTACGAGCCCAATCAGGCCATCTTCGCAGAGAAGACCTACCACACCTACTACGACCCCATGCGGTGCATACGAACGGAGCGGTGGAAGCTCGTAGCGAACTTTGAGTTCGCTCCCTGGCAGGACACCTCGCCCGACTTCGATGACAACGCCAAGAGCTATTACGAGGCGGCCAAAGCTCTGGCCGTTCCGTATGACCGGCAGTATCACCCACCGTTCGAACT
>CAYFYG010000070.1:0-2800 GCA_964347225.1 uncultured Dehalococcoidia bacterium
GGGGGCAAGTTGTGCGGCGTCCGGAGGTCGTTGGTTTGGGTGATGATGGTGGCTGCGGCCTCTGCATCCGCGTATCGCTGGGGTGGGGGTGGGGGCGGCGCCGGTGCGGGTGTGGGCGCCGGTGCGGGTGTGGGCGGCGTCGCTGGTTGTGGTGGCGGTGGCGGTGCCGGCGCAGGTTGGGGCGCTGGTTCTGCTGCGGGGGAGGGCACAGGTGTGGGCGCTGGTGTCGGGCTTGCCGGTGGTGTGGGCGTCGCAGTGGAAATGGGAACGGGCATGGAATCGGGCCGGCTTACCTCCTGCAGGACTGCAACCGGTGGCGCGTAGGCGCTGGAGGCCACCGGCTGCGGCTCGGCCGCGCGCGGGCCGAGGCCGTGGAGCGATGCCAGCAGGAGCAGGATCAGGCACCAGCCCGCCCTGCGCAGGACATTAGACGCGGCAGTCCGTGGCATTGATGAATCTTTAGACGCGTACTGACACGCTTTTGTTACACTCCACTGCCATAACAGCGACAGGGAGGGACGTGTTACGGGCCGCAGCGAGAGCTCCGATTGAGGCTCGCATTTCATCGCGCTCGAGGGGCAGGCGTCGAGCGGCGACGTAAGCGCTGCTAGTGACGGCCCGCGTCAGGACGCGTAGCCTTTCTGGTGGGCCTGATGCCAGCGCCAGGCGCTTTCGATGATCGCCTCTAGGCTGGTGACCGAGGGCGCCCAGCCCAGCGCCCGCTTGGCCCTCTCGTTGGAGGCGACCAGTCGGGCAGGGTCGCCGCGCCGCCGCGGCTCTTCGCGCACGGCGATTGCCCTCCCGGAGACCCCGCAGGCCGCCTCGATGACCTCACGGTTAGAGAAGCCGGTGCCGCTGCCCAGGTTGTACATCCCGCTGCCTGCCTCCACTCGCTCCAGTGCTAGGATGTGGGCAGCGGCCAGGTCCGTCACGTGGATGTAGTCGCGGATGCAGGTGCCATCGGGCGTAGGGTAGTCCGTACCGTAAAGGGGGACGGCCTCCCGCTGGCCCATCGCCGCCTGGAGAACGATGGGGATGAGGTGGGTTTCCGGTCGGTGGTCCTCCCCGCGCAGCTCGGTGGCGCCGGCGGCGTTGAAGTAACGCAGTGAGGCGTAGCGGATATCGGCCTGCCGCTCGTACCAGGGCAGCATTCGCTCCACCATCGCCTTCGTCTCGCCGTAGGGGTTGACGGGTCGGAGCGGCGCCTCCTCGGTCAGCGGCACCGATTCCGGCTCCCCGTAGACGGCGGCGCTCGAGCTGTACACGAAGCGCCCCACGCCATAGGCGGCCATGGCGTTGAGGAGCGCAATGCATCCGCCGACGTTGTTGGCAAAGTACCGCCCGGGATTGAGGACCGACTCGCCGGCCTGGATGTAGCCCCCGTAGTAGACGACAGCGTCGAAGGAATGGGAGGCGAGCAGGCGGGCCAGGGAGTCCCCGTCCCGCACATCGCCCACGACCAGCTCCGCCTCCCCGCTCACGGCTTCGCGGTGGCCGGTCACCAGGCTGTCGAGAACGGTGATGCTGTGGTCGGCCTGGAGGAGTTGGTCAACGGTGACACTACCGATGTAGCCGGCGCCGCCGACGACCAGGATCTTCAACGCCTATCTTCCTCGCATCAGGGCCAAGAGTTGCGGACCATGAAGGGAGCTAGTCTTCAAAGCACTGGAACAGGAGGCAGGCGTTCTGGCCCCCGAAGCCGAAGCTGTTCTTCAGGGCCACGCGGATGTTTGCGCGACGGGCCTCGTTGGGTACGTAGTCCAGGTCGCATTCGGGGTCCGGGTGCTCGTAGTTGATGGTGGGCGGGATCACGCCGTGACGCATGGACTCCAGGCAGGCGACAGACTCCAAGGCACCGGCGGCGCCGAAGGCGTGGCCGATCATGGACTTGGTGGCGCTGATCGGGATGTGGTATGCGTGCTCGCCGAACGTCTTCTTGATGGCCAGCGTCTCGATCGCGTCGTTGAGCTTGGTGGACGTGCCGTGGGCGCTAATGAAGTCTACCTCTTCCGGGATGACGCCGGCGTCATCCAGGGCCCAGGTCATGGCGCGGATTGCACCCTCGCCGTCGGCGCAGGGCGCCACGACGTGGTGCGCGTCGTTGCACGCGCCGTAACCACTGATCTCAGCGATTATTGGGGCGTCGCGGCGGCGGGCGTGCTCCAGATCCTCGAACACGAACACGGCAGCTCCCTCGGCGGCCACGAATCCGTCCCGCTCCGCGTCGAAGGGGCGGCTGGCCTTCTGGGGCTCCCCGTTGCGTGCCGTCAGAGCGCGCATCACTGCGAAACCGCACAGGCCCAGCTCGCAGAGCGCAGCCTCGGTGCCCCCCGTGAGCACCACCTCGGCGCGACCACAGCGGATGAGATCCAGAGAGTCGCCCATCGCCTGCGTGCCGGCGGCGCAGGCCGTGATCACGGTGTTCGAGTAGCCCTTGGCCCCCAGTACCAGGCTGAGCTGGGCGGCGGCCATGTTGGGCAGCATCTTGGGCATGAACAGGGGGTCGATGCGCAGACCGCTCTTGTCTCGAATCGTGTGGACCGCCTGCTCGATGCTGGGCAGGCCGCCGATGCCGTTGCCAAGTACTACACCCACCATGCTCCGGTCTTGACGCTCCAGGTCCAGTTCGGCGGCCTGCAGCGCCTCGCGGCTCGCGGCCACCGCAAACTGGCTGAAGCGGGACATACGCCGGGCCTCGCGGCGGTCCATGTGATCCAGCGGATCGAACCCCTTGACCTCGCCGGTGAAGCGGTAGGGGTAGGCGCTGGCGTCGAACTGCGTCACGTAGTCGATTCCAGAC
>CAYFYG010000071.1:0-3054 GCA_964347225.1 uncultured Dehalococcoidia bacterium
CGCTGCTCTCGCTCGGTGCGTGGAGAAACCATGCAGTGCCGCGCGCCGCCGAGCCCAGACAACCTCATGCCTCGGAGCGGTCCCATCGCAGGCACTCCCTGGCGAAGAAGCTCCTCGCCTCGACTGCCGTGCTAGCCCTCTCGACCACGGTAGTCTCTATCAGCGTGCTGGCAGTCTTCACGGACACCCAGTCCGTGGGTAACAACACCTTCACCACCGGCTCCGTGGACATAAGCACCAGCCCCACCACCACCCTGGTCACCTTCAGCGCCATGGTGCCCGGAGATGAGGTGACGAATCCCATCACAGTCAGTAACGACGGAACCCTGGAGCTCCGGTACGCCGTCACCAGCACCACCACCGAGGACACCCTGGCCGCCCAGCTCGATCTCACCATTAAGTCTGGTGTGACCACCTGCACCAACGCTGGCTTCGACACGGACGGCACGGTCGTCTATACCACGGGCGACCTCGGCAGCGTGGCAGGCATCAACGTCATCGGTGACCCGACCCAGGGCGCCCAGGCGGGGGACAGGACTCTGGCCTCCCTGGCCAACGAGGTGCTCTGCTTCAATGTTCTCCTGCCGGCGTCCACCAACAACACCTTCCAGGGCCTCACCACCACCGCGACCTTCGCCTTTCAGGCCGAGCAGACACAGAGCAACCCGTAGGCCGTGAGCCAAGGGGATCCCGGCTACCTGCCTTCCGTCTGATGGAGGCGGGCAGCGCTAGGGGCTACCGAGGAACAGACCGTGCTCTCGTCCAGGATCCTGCAGGCCGAGCTGCCGCTCACGAGGGCATGGGGTCTGCTCAGATGTCTGCTCTACGGCGCCTTCGTCGTCGCACTGGTCGCCCTGGCGGCCGTCCTCGCCGCAGCCGTCGTGCCTCGCGCCTTCGGCTACGGCACGCTCGTGGTCCAGGGCGGCAGCATGGGCGACTCTGTGCCCATGGGGAGTCTCGTCATCGCCCACTGGACCGTAGCCGAACACGTCGAACTGGGAGACGTCATCGCTGTTCAGGAGGAGACTGACGACGGCCCAGCGCGTCCCAAGCTACACCGTGTCGTTTCCCTGGATGAGGAGGGTGGTCAGATCCTTGCGCGGGCCAAAGGAGATGCCAACCAGACAACTGACCCCAAGGAGTATATCCTCCCTGATCGCGTTCTCGTCGCGGCCCTGACCGTGCCTTATCTGGGGTACGTCGCCGGCTTCGCTATGACGCCCCTGGGTTGGGCGTTCCTGGTTCTTCTTCCTGCCATCGTCCTCGCCCTCCTCACCCTCCGCAGCATTTGGGCGGATGATGACCGCGTTGCGGGGGAAGAAACCCACTCTGGAGACACAGTGGATCTGCCGCCTACGACGACGCTGCCAATGCTCCTTTGCGCCGCGTTCCTGATAGGCGCTGTCGGTGTGGGGGCTGCGCTGGGGCTGTTCGTCGACACGGCCTCAGTCCCGGACAACACCTTCACCACCGCTGCCTCATTCCCCTGACGGTCTCCTACCCCTCCGGCGGCAGAAGCTGGTCGCCCACGCTGTTCAGCACCGCGACCAGGTTGTCCGCCAGATCTCGCCGCGACTTCGGCGACAGGCGGTAGCGGGTCCCCACAGCTCGCGCCAGCATGTCCAGCCCCTTCACCAGGAGCGGCAGGTTCTCCGGATGCTCCTGCACCGCCCGCTTCAACCTGACCCGCATCACGGCGATCTCGTCATCGAGCCCCTCGATCTTCTCGGCCCGCTTCAGCTCTGCGCGCTCCGCCTCGTCCAGGGCGTGCCGGTAGAAGTTGCGGGCCCTGGCGCGGGCCTGCCTAGCGGCGGCGGCCACGACGGGCGCCTCCCCGACGGCGGTCATCCTCATCCTCGAGCCCGGACAGCACCTCAAGCAGCCCTTCCACAGCGTCCGGCGGCAGAGCGGACGCTGCCTCCACTACACCCGTGAGCAGGCAGAGCGAGGCTAGCTCCCACTCTTTTCTCTCTATCGCCACGGCGAGGGTGCTCATTGGTGCCTCCCTTCAGGCCATGAGGCCGCCAGCAGCCGCCGCAGGATCAGGATGGAGACGAAAGCGGTACCGGCCAGGGGCAGGGCGCGCACCAGTGCCCAGGCCACGCTGACCGGAGGACAGCCCGCGGGGAGTACCGTGAGCGACGCCAGGAAGAACAGGCTCTCCCCCATCGCCGCCAGGGAGACCAGCGCCAGGGCGAACACGGCCACCGCGCGGGAGATTGTCTCGTCCCGGCATTGCGTCAGGCGGTATAGGAAATAGGTCAGGTTGAAGGCGGCGCAGGTCGCGGTCGCAGCGTCGAGGCCGACCGCAGCGGCCCGCCAGGCGGTGGGCACGGCTGCCTCCCATCATCTGCACGGAGAACAACGGTCTGGGCATTGCATCGGGGAGAGAGTAGAACGCATGTGCGCCTACCGTCAACGGGGAGGCGTCAGTGAGTGGGCACCGTGGGTGGGAGAAGGCGCCAATGACCCGCCAGCGATCAGCAGATGGGGTCTATGCCAGGAGGCAACGGTAGCTCGAATAGCGGACCGTTCAGCGGGACGTTGTAGCTGATCTCAGTCACCGTCTCCCGCCAGAGCAGGCTACCGTCGTCGAGATAGTACTCCCTCTTGAGCGGGAGAAACGTCTCGGCGTCCAGCCAGAACCGGCTGACCCCTTCGAAGCCGCGGATGCGCGCACTGATCTCCAGCTCCCCTATCGGCGTCCGCTCCACCACCCATGTCTTCCTGCCCGAGACTTCCTCCGTGCCCGCAACCTCCAGCGTGTGCCTTGGCTTGCCATCATCCCCGATCGCTACGCTTCCTTCCACCCTTGGCCATTCCACAGCGAAGTGGATCGCGGGGCCAAACTGTTGTGGATATGGGCAGACACTGTACTTATCGTCCTCCGGCCAGTGCTGGGTGAGAGTCTTTCCGTCGCTCACGGAAACATACCGCGGCGGACCTCGGTTTCCCCGCTTCTCACAGACAGTCGTCGTTTCCCGCTTGAAGTTGAAGGGACGGGCAAACCAGTGCCGGGTCTCGCTGTCGCACACTCCGCCAGGCTCAACACCG
>CAYFYG010000072.1:0-3642 GCA_964347225.1 uncultured Dehalococcoidia bacterium
CACCTGCCCCTCCCCGAAGGCGTCCTCGCCGATGACAGCCGAGAGGTAGTTGACGTTGACCCCCACCGTAGAGCCGAAGTATCGGGGCGAGAGGGGATCAGCCGTGGTCCAGGCGGCCATGGCGCCGGTGGTATCGATCAGGGAAGCGATGGCCCCGCCGTGGAGGGCATCGAAAGCCGTGGTGTTGTCCTTCTGGAAGCGAAGCCGGAGCTTGGCGTAGCCCTCGCGGCCCTCCACGAACTCCATACCGATGCGCTTGGTGAAGGGCATCATCGCCACCACCTTGGCGATGTTCTTCAGACTCGCATCCAGGTTGTCATCCGGCATCGGGACCTCCTCGCTCCTCGAACGTGTCATGGCACCAGGGCTATGTGAATCGCTTCCTCGCCTGGGATCTCGCGGGCCAGAAGACGCAGGGCGTGCTCCGCCTCCTCCAAGGGCAACGTATGGGTGTGCATCTCCTCCAGTGGGTAGCGGCCGGATTCGATGAGGTGAATTGCAGCCTCATAGGCCGGGTAGTCGACGCCGAGGGCGCCTTTCACGGTAAGCTCTTTGACTACGATCTTGTCGCTCACGAAGTCCGGCACCGGCTTGAACCCCTTCGTCCCGCCGAGAACGATGGTGCCGCCCCTGCGCGCCATGTCCACCGCCTCGGTGACGGCCTCCAGGGCGTAGGCGGTCACGTCCACCACCACGTCGGCCATGCGCCCGTCCGTTATTTCCCTCACGCGCCCCAGGGGGTTCTCCCTCTCGACGTCGATCGTGTGGTGGGCTCCGAACCGCCGCGCCAGGGCGAGCTTTGGCTCGTCGGCAGCGAGGCCGGTGACGATGACGCAGCCGGCTCCCGCCTCCCGGCAGGCGATAACGCTGGCCAGCCCCCGTTGGCCCGGCCCCAGCACGACCACCGTGTCGCCCGCCCTGGTCCCCGCCATCTCCACCGCCCAGCGGAAGCCAGCGCCCAAGGGGTTGAACAGCACGGCCAGCTCGGCGGGGACGTCCTGCGACATCCGATGAACGAGGGAGCGAGGATCAAGGTACATGTACTCGGCGTAGCCACCCCACAGAGAAGGCGGCCTGCTCGTGGAGATGAAGCCGTAGCCTGAGGGGACGCCTCCCTTCCCCCGACACAGACTGTACCGCCCGGCCGTGCACTCAGGGCATCGGCCGCAGGGGAGCAACGCTTCTACGGCAACCCGATCGCCACGATGCACCCCCCACCGCTTCGCCGCGACGTCACCCACCTCCTCGATCACGCCCACCGGCTCGTGGCCGGGGATCATGGGAAACGGGCCAGGCAAGGCTCCCGCGTACAGCTCATAGTCGGTGCCGCAGATGCCGCAGGCCTCTACCCGCAGCAGGGCATCCTCGGCCCCGATCTGAGGCAGGGGAAACTCCGAGCGCCGCAGGCGGCGCGGCCCCTCCTGCACGACAGCGCGGCTGGCGGGTCCTTTGGTCACTTCCGACTACGCTCCCAGGCCAACAGACGTCCTGTCCTCTCTGTGCACCTCTAGCTGGGAGGGACAGGAACTGTACGAAGCGATGGTGCCGCTAGGATAGGCTGGCGCCCCTCGGGGTGTCAATGTACACCGCCGATGCTCACCTGCCCGCGCCGACTGCGTGAGGATGTGAGAGTGGGAGCCATCACGAATTGACACGGCTACCAGCAGGAAGTAGCATATCGTGCACCCCAGGCGGCTCCCTCTTGCCGTCACCAGGTCAGCAAGGAAAATGGAGGGGTCAACATGATCGTCGTGATGAAGACCAGTGCCACTGAGGCCCAGATCCTCGCGGTTCAGAAGCGCATTCGCGAGATGGGCTTCAAGGACCACCTCTCCCGCGGTGCCGAGCGCACCGTCATCGGCGTTCTCGGCGCCGTGTACCCGGAGCTGCTGGACGAATTCGGCGTCCTGGACGGCGTCGACTCCGTCGTCCGCATCAGCAAGCCGTTCAAGCTCGCCAGCCGCGAGATCAAGGAAGAGGACACCGTCGTTCGAGTGGGACCGGTGGAGATCGGCGGCGGCCGCCTGGTAGTCATGGCGGGTCCCTGCTCCGTGGACACCGAAGAGAACGTCATGGAGACGGCGCAGGCGGTGAAGGCCGCCGGCGCCCACATGCTGCGCGGCGGTGCCTTCAAGCCCCGCACAAGCCCCTACGCCTTCCGAGGCCACGGCGAACAAGGGCTTCAAATCTTGGCCGCAGCCCGTACCGAGACCGGCCTGCCCATCGTCACCGAGGTGATGGACGCCCGCGACGTCGAGCTCGTGGCCCGCTACGCCGATGTCCTCCAGGTCGGCAGCCGCAACATGCAGAACTTCGCCCTCCTGGACGAGGTGGGCGAGGCTCACAAGCCAGTGCTGCTCAAGCGCGGCATGTGGGCCACCGTCGAGCAGTGGCTGCTGGCCGCCGAGTACATCCTTTCCCAGGACAACCGCGACGTGATCCTCTGCGAGCGCGGGATCGTGAGCCACGAGACGGCTACCCGCTTCACTTTCGACATCAACGCTATCCCTCTCGTGAAGCGCCTCAGCCATCTGCCCGTTATCGGCGACCCCAGCCACGCCACAGGCAAGTGGTATCTGGTGGAGCCGGTGGCTATCGGCGCTGTTGGCGCTGGCGCGGATGGCCTGATGATCGAGGTCCACCCGGACCCGGACCATGCCCTCTCCGACGGTGCCCAGACCCTAACGCCGGACAACTTTGCCAAGCTGATGGAGCGCGTTCGCGCCATCGGTCAGACCGCTGGTAAGCCCGTCCACCCGCCCCCGACTCAGAAGTAGGCCCCTCGCATTCCCAAAGCCTTGTGGCCCGTCGTATCTGCCAAGCGCCAACCCTCTGGGCCTTGGCATCGTCGACTATGGGTCAGCCAAAGGAGGGTTGGGTTTGCCTGGATGCGTGAAAACAGATACGATTTCCGACGCGAGGGCCCGTAGCTCAGCGGTAGAGCTCCGGACTTTTAATCCGGGAGTCGTGGGTTCGAATCCCACCGGGCCCTCCAAGATTTCAGATACGAACCTATCAAGCGGCGGTGACAGGTTTAATAACCGGCCTTAGTGTATGTCGTCAGCGACTTTCGGACTTTTTCGGCCATTTACTTATGGACACTGCGGCCGCTCTCTCGCTCCCTGCTGAGCCGATGGTGGTCTCGTCGCTGCTGGCCTCCGCCCGAACCTCTGCTGGGCTACGCTCTTCCGGCACTGCTCGCTCCTTTCATTTGGGCGGTACCCTACCGCCCCCTGAGGAGCGAGAGCAAACCAGCTGGTGTCCATTAAGAACTGCTTAAACAGATTCCGAAAGTTGCTGACGGGGAACACACGGCGGAATACCGAAAAGTGAATAGATATTCACCTTTCGCGCGCACAGCGTTTATGATTTTTTACCCGGGCTTTACTTAACATTGTGACATTATCCGCCTCTGGCTGGCCCGCGTTCGCCCTATCTGGATTGCTCTGGTGGGGCGGCGAATGCGATGGGATAACGTAGCGTGACGGCTGAGACGAGCGTGACTCTTGAGGACGGCTCCCGAGTCGGCGTGATCGGCGGCGGTCCGGGTGGCTCCATGTTCGCCTATTTCCTCCTCACCTTCGCAGAGCGGATGGATCTGGATATCGGCGTGGACATCTACGAGCCACGCGATTTCGCCAA
>CAYFYG010000073.1:0-9099 GCA_964347225.1 uncultured Dehalococcoidia bacterium
AGCAGAGCGACTCGTATCAAGCTCATACCCATCCGTACCTGAAGTACGCACGTCGGCAAATTGAGTCTACCTTCTGAATCAGCAAGCAGCAGAAGGTCGTCGTAGCCGAGGTGTTTTCCGACGTGACGCATTCTAGTATGCTCAGCCAGAAGGTCGGGATGCAAGGCAAGTGATGACCGGGAAGTACAAGGCCCCCAGGGGCACGACGGACGTCCTCCCCGAGGACCAGCCCTACTGGGACCGCGTCTGGGCGGCTTCCGCCCGCATATGCGCCCTGTTTGGATACCGCCGCATCGAGACGCCGGTGTTCGAGGAGGCGTCCCTGTTCACCCGCGGCGTGGGCGAGGTCACCGACATCGTCCAGAAAGAGATGTATGTCTTCCAGGACCGCGGCGGCCAGGAGCTCGCGTTGCGTCCGGAGGGCACGGCTCCCGTCTGCCGCGCCTACCTGGAGCACGGCATGCATAACCTGCCCCAGCCGGTCCGCCTCTGGTACTGGTGTCCCATCTTCCGCTACGACCGTCCCCAGGCCGGTCGCTACCGCCAGCACACCCAGCTCGGCTGCGAGGTTATCGGCGAGGCGGACGCCTCCGTGGACGCGGAGGTGATCGAGATCCTCTGCCGGATATACGAGGAGTTGGGCCTTCAGGGGCTGACGTTGCGCCTGAACAGCATCGGCGACCCGGAGTGCCGGCCTCGCTATCTGGATGCCCTGCGCGCCTACTATGCCGACAAGCTGAAGCAGGTGTGCAACGACTGCGAGGGGCGCTACCAGCGCAACCCCTTGCGCCTAATGGACTGCAAGCAGGAGCGCTGCCAACCGGTGATCGCCGCGGCGCCGCCCTTCACCGACTACCTGTGCGACGCCTGCGCCGACCAGTTCTCGCGCCTCCAGTCCTACTTGGAGGACATCGGCATCGGCTACGTGATCGACCCCCGCCTGGTGCGGGGCATGGACTACTACACGCGCGCTGTCTTCGAGTTCCAGCCGGAGGGGGAGGAGGGCGCACAGAGCACCGTGGGCGCTGGCGGCCGCTACGACGGCCTCATCGAGCTCCTCGGCGGCAGGCCCACGCCCGCCACAGGCTTCGCCACCGGCATCGAGCGCATCGTCCTCAACCTCAAGCGTCAGGAAGTCGATGTTGGGGAGGGCCTTCGACTGCAGGTCTTCGTCGCCTACCAGACCCCGGAGGCCCGTTCCCAGGCGTTTCGCCTGGCCTCCGACCTGCGCCGGCAGGGGATCACCGCCGCCGTCGCCGCCGGGAAGCGCTCTCTCAAGGGCCAGATGCGCCAGGCCGACGCCCTGGGCGCCGCCTACGCCGCCATTATCGGCCAGCGGGAGCTGCGGGACGGCGCGGCGGCCCTCCGCCGCCTGGCAGACGGCCACCAGGAAACGGTGCCGCTGACTGAAGTGGCGCGACGCCTCAAACCCAGCTAGATCGTCGCTCGCGATCGCCGGCGCTCCCCGCCGAAGGCGTGCTATAATTCACCTTGGAGGCCCCCATCCGGGGGGCCTACGTGTGTTGGTGACGTGAGATGCTTGACAAGCTGGCCGCGCTGGAAGCGCGATACGAGGAGTTGGGCCGCGAGATGGCCCGCCCGGAGGTGGCCGGGGACTACGAGCGATTGCAGGCCCTGGCTCGGGAGCATGCCTCCCTGGAGGAGGTCGTCTCTACGTACCGGGAGCACCGGCGCCTGGCCCAAGCCCTGGAGGAGGCCCGAGCCATCGTCGCCGAGGGGGCAGACCCCGACCTGGTAGCCCTCGCCCAGGAAGAGGTAGCTCAGGCCCAGGCCGGCATAGAGGAACTGGAGGGGAAACTGCGCCGCGCCCTCCTCCCTAAGGATCCCATGGATGAGAAGGACGTCATCGTGGAGATCCGGGCCGCCGCTGGCGGCGAGGAGGCCTCTCTGTTCGCCGGTGACCTCTACCGCATGTACAGCCGCTTCGCCGAGCGCAAGGGCTGGACGGTGGACGTGCTGGACTCCCACCCCAGCGACCTCGGCGGCTTCAAGGAGATCATCTTCGAGGCGCACGGCCGCGGCGCCTACTCGTACCTGAAGTACGAAAGGGGCGTCCACCGTGTCCAGCGGGTCCCCGTCACCGAGGCCAGCGGCCGCATCCACACCTCGACCGCCACGGTGGCCGTCCTGGCCGAGGCGGACGACGTGGACGTCCACGTCGACGAAAAGGACCTGCGCATCGACATCTTCAACGCCAGCGGCCACGGCGGCCAGAACGTGCAGAAGAACGCCACCGCTGTGCGTATCACCCACCTGCCCACCGGCACCGTTGCCGTCTGCCAGGACGAGCGCTCTCAGCTCAAGAACCGCAACAGGGCCATGGCCGTCCTGCGGGCGCGCCTCCTGGACATCGAGCGGCGCAGGCAGCAGGAGGAGGTGGAGTCCACCCGCCGCTCCCAGGTGGGCACCGGCGAGCGGGCGGAGAAGATACGCACCTACAACTTCCCCCAGGACCGCGTCACCGACCACCGAATCGGCTACACGCGCCATAACTTGCCCGCCCTCCTGGACGGCGATCTGGACGATATCATCGCGGCGATGCAGGAGGACGAGCAGGCGCGACTGGTGGAGGCTCAGTTGGCGTGAGACCCCACCTGTCATCCTGAGCGGCCAGGAGGTTCTTCGAATGCCAGGGCCGGGGCACGCGAAGGGATCTGGAGCGGCGCAGCGGGGTGGGTCGGATCAACCGGAACGGGCAGGCGCGGTTCGCCGGTGAACATCCGCGAGGCCCTCCGCCATGGCTCGCGGACGCTCGCCGCCAAAGGCGGGAGCGAGGAGGCGAGCCTGGAGGCGGAGCTCCTCCTGGCCCACGCCTTGAACACCGACCGCACCCACCTCTACCAGCGCCTGCGCGAGGAGCTGCCCCGCAATGCCGCCAAGACCTTCGAGGCCCTGCTCCAACGCCGCCTGGCCCACGAACCGACCGCGTACATCCTCGAGCGGAAGGAGTTCTACGGGCTCGAGCTGGAGGTCGCCCCGGCGGCCATAATCCCGCGGCCGGAGACGGAGACACTGGTGGAGCTGGTGCTGGAGTTCGTCGGGACGCGGGAGGCGGAGCACGAGACGCAGGTCGTGGACGTGGGGGTGGGCTGCGGTGCCGTCGCCATCGCCCTGGCCGTGAACCTGCCGGAGGCCGAGATCGTCGCCACCGACATCTCGCCGGAGGCCCTGGCCCTGGCCCGCCGTAACGCCGAGCGCCACGGTGTCGCCGGGCGCATCCGCTTTCTGGAGGGCGACCTTCTGGAGCCCCTGGACGCCCCTGTCGACATCATCGCGGCTAACCTGCCCTATGTCCGCACGGGCGACTTCGAGGCGGCACCGCCGGAGATCCGCCAGCATGAGCCGCGTCTGGGCCTGGATGGCGGCCCTGACGGTCTGCGCCTCATCGAGCGGCTGCTGGTGCAGGTGCCGCCCCGCCTCAGGGTCGGCGGTGCCCTGTTCATCGAGATCGGCGAGGAGCAGGGAGACGCCGCGCGTACGCTGGCGGCCGAAGTGTTCCCGCAGGCGCGGATCGAGGTGAGACGGGACCTCTCGAGGCTAGATCGCGTCTTAGTTGTCGAGACATAGCAGCTCAACCTCCCCCGCATCGTCGGACTCCGGAGGCTGGCTGGCTACGGCCGTCGCCCTTCTTGGCTGCACCTACGCCCCGTGGCCCGCTGCCAGACGCATTTTGGGAGAATAGCGGCAAAGTTAGGTAACAGGAGCACGAACCGGCCCGTCAGTACTAATGAATCTTCTGCCTGGGGGAACGTGATGAGATCTGCCTCACCCGTTCAGCGCAAGGCGCGCAGGCCGCAGGGGAGCCGGGATCACAGACAGGCGGGCGAGCAAGCAAAGGGCTCGCCTTCGCCGCCCCAGTCGAGACGAAAGTCGGCTGACGATGGTGTCCTCGTCGTTGCGAGGTCGGGGAAGGTTGGCCCCCTCGACCGGCGCTTCGCACGGCACTGGAAGATTCCGCAAGGAGGCAAGACCCTACCGCTGAACCAGCGCTTCTCGCGGATGTGGCGGATCCCCCCAATCGTTCTGGAGCGGCTCGTGGAAGAAAGCGGTCTTCATCACGCGTTGGATCGTGAGGAATTCACGGCGTACTACCAGCCGCAGGCGAGGGTTGATTCGGGACAGATCGTCGGCATGGAAGCTCTGGTGCGCTGGCAGCATCCGGAGCGGGGGATGATCCCGCCGCGTGAGTTCATACCCTTGGCGGAAGAGACCGGTGTCATCGTGCCGCTCGGTGAGTGGGTGCTGCGTACCGCCTGTGTGCAGAACAAGTCTTGGCAGCAAGCGGGACTGCCGCCTCTGCGCGTGGCGGTGAACCTTTCGGCGCGTCAGTTCCAGGAACCGAATTTGGTCGAAGTGGTCGCCGGAGTGTTGGAGGAAACTTGCCTTGATCCTGATTGGCTGGAGCTGGAAATCACCGAGGGCGTTGCCATGGAGAGCCCGGGTTCTACTACCGCAGTGCTGCGTGACTTGCGCAAGATGGGAGTCCGGATCTCCATAGATGATTTCGGTGCCGGCTATTCTTCCCTCGGGTATCTCAACGACTTTCCGATTGACGGTCTAAAGATTGACCGGTCGTTTGTAGGCGGTGTCACCCGAGAGGCCAACGATGCGGCGATCGCCGCGGCCGTTGTCGCCATGGCTCACAACCTGAGCCTTGAGGTTGTCGCCGAGGGCGTGGAGACCGAAGATCAACTCGCCTTCTTCAGAGAACGACAGTGTGACAGGTTTCAGGGCTACCTATTGGGCAGGGCAATGCCCCCAGAGGTATTTGCCGCAATGCTCAAGCAGGATTGGCGGCTTCAGCATAAGGGAGCAATCGATATCAAGTCCTGACCGCCTTCTCTGCGGCCGGGAATTGGTGTCGTTCAGCGATCGATCTTCCTGGCGCGCCCGCTTCACATGTTGGCATGCTGGATCGGCCACCTGCTGCGGTAACAAAGGCATCCACCGCGCGTTGTAGTTCTTGAGGCTCAGCGTTGTGACAAGTCCCTCTGATTCTGCCTAGGAGGCGGAGCATGAAAGCTCGAGATGTCATGAATACGCCGATCGTTGCCGCATCCACCATGGCCGCCGCTCGGGAGGTCGCTGTGTACATGCTGCTGGGTGGCTTCAGCGGCGTACCCATCGCCGATGTAGATGGCTCTCTCGTGGGCATCGTCACAGAGCTAGATCTCATCCGCACCCTACGCGCAGGCAAACCCCTGGAGACCACGCGCGTGAGCGAGATCATGACGCGCGAGGTCGTTACGGTTGATGTGAGCGCTCCCGTGGAAGACATCATGGAGATCCTGGACAACGAACGTATCCTACGCGTCCCCGTCGTGGAGCGTGGCAAGACGGTGGGCATAGTATCTCGGCCCGATCTGCTCAGGGCCGCCGTCGAGCCCCAGCTCATGCGTCTCGGCTAGGGCCGAAGCCGGTAGGGCGCTTGGCGCTGGGGACCAAGGGGAGGGTAGACATTGAGTGCCGCGATGGAGCAGAAGATACGCCGTGTCGTGACCGGCGTCGACGACGAGGGGAAGTCGGTCATCGTGAGCGATGGCCCGCCGCCGCGCTCAGTCACGCTTGACCTGACGGGCGGGTTGAAGATGACCGATGTGTGGCATCTGGGGTCACAGCCTCAGAGTCCGGCCGATGGTGGCGATCTTGACCATGCCGCCAATCTCGTGCCGCCGCCCGGCGGCGCTCACTGGAGGTTCGTTGAATACCCACCAGACTCTGCCGCCCCCGCCGACGTAGCCATCAACGGCCTCGTCGCGGAGGTCAACGAGAAGGTGCCCGACTTCGTCCACCACGCCGACCTCTCGCGGCCCGGCATGCACCGGACTCCGACAATCGACTTCGGCGTGGTGCTCTCCGGCGAGATCTGGCTGGAACTTGACGACGGCGAGGTGCACCTGAAGGCTGGTGACTGTGTTGTGCAGCGCGGCACCATGCACGCTTGGCGCAACCGCAGCGATAGACCCTGCGTGATGTCCTTCGTGTTGATCGATGCCAGCCCGAAGGGCAACGGGTAGAGCGCGGACGCCGGGCCGACCACATCGGCGCGGCTATCGGTATCGGCCACAAGAATACTAGCTGGGAGGCTCGTGCACGCATCCGCTTGGCCGCAACCGCGCCCGCGGGTAACATGCGCCATGGAAGCACGACGGCCGCCAACCGGTCGTTGCCCTTCTCTGATCGCTAGCTGGAGAGGTGAAAGGGGGAAAAGATGCCCAAGGGAGCTAAGGAGCTGATCGACGCCCTGAATGAGGACCTATCGTACGAACTGGCCGCCGTCATCCAGTACATGTGGCACCACGTGATGGCCTCCGGCGTGGAGAGCCCGGCCATTATCGACAGGTTCAGGCTGTTTGCCATGGACGAGATGAGGCATGCGGAGATGGTCGCCGAGCGCATCGACTTGCTGGGCGGCGTGCCTACCACCGAGCTCCAGGCCGTGCAGGTGGGCGGTGACCTGAAGAAGATGATCCGGGATGACAAGGCGGGCGAGGAGTTGGCCATACGGATGTACAAGGAGCACATCAAGCTGGCCAGTAGCCTGGATGACCCGATTAGCCGCCGCATGCTGGAGGACATCCTCGCCGACGAGGAGAGGCACCTCCATGACTGGGAGACGATACTGGAGAGGTCCTAGGGCGCAAGGGACGGCGACCGTATCGGGGTGCTCGTTCTCGGCGCCGGTGATCTGCGCCCGGTGAAGCTGCGCTGGCGGTGAGGATCACCTAGCCATCACAGGCGGAGGAAGATTCCCTTGGTTCAAGCTGGCTGGCGTGGGGGATGCAGCAGACAAAACGGAAGACCTCGTCCCCGGTATTGGTGAAGCAGTGCTCCTCACCCGGCGCCACGAACACGGCCTCGTCTGGACTCAGAGGACGTTGACCGTCAGTACCGCGGACTTCACCGCGCCCTGACAGGACAAACACCTCGTGCTCCCAGTCGTGCGTATGGAACGGCGTTGAAGCGCCCGCCGCCACCTCGAAGACCCGCATCGAGAACCGCGGCGCTTCCTCTGCCGAGATGACGGTCCTCAATGCGACGCCCGGTATCTCAGTGTCCGCCGCTACCTCGCGGTAGTTCCGTACCTTCACAACTCACCTCCCGCGCAATCTTCTTGCTGCCGCTGCTGTCGTGAGCTTGGCCAGGGCAACTACATGGCCTTGGACGCGCCGCCCTGGTGGTCAAAGACTACCTTTATGGCGCCGCTGTGAGCTTGGTCCATGGCCATCGCAAATGCCTGGCGATACTCGGACAGGGGAAAGCGATGGGTTATAAAGCCGTCGAAATCGAGCTTCCCGTCTCGGAGCAGGCGGACCACGAGGTCATAGGTGGGGACGCGCTCTCCCTGCCAATCTTCGCTGCCGTGGCCGAGAACGCCGACGAGGTCGATCTCCCAGTACCAGACCGGCGTCAAGTCGATCTGCATGGGCGCCAGCTCCACCCCAGCCAGGACAACTGCCCCCCCAGTCCGGGTCCAGCGAAGGGCGTCGCGCAGAGTAGGCGCCTTGCCCACGCAGTCGTAGACGATATCGAAGCCCCCCATGATCGTGCGGTTTCCGAACGCGCCTCGATGCAGGTGGCCGCCTGTGAGCCGGGCCACCTCGGCGTAGGCATCGCTGCCCAGCATGATGACGTTGCCCGCTCCCAGCTTCTTGGCCATGTTCGCCTGGTAGTCGAACTGGGCCAGGGCGGTGATCTCGCAGTCCGGCTGGACGGCGCGGATGGACTGAAGGGTCATGAGCCCGATCGTCCCGCAGCCGAGAACCATCACCCGGTCTCCCGGTTGTGCCCGCCGCCGCAGCGCCGCCCGCAGGCCGACGGCCGCCGGCTCCAGAAGAACGGCCTGCTCGTCACTCACGTCATCGTCCACCTGAAAGAGCCTACCCTCATGGGTCACCCACTCCTTGGCGTAGCCGCCTCCCACGCCCAGGGGGTCCTGCTGCCTGGCCTCGTCGCAGAGAGCATAGTCGCCGACCGCGCAGTATCGGCAGGGCGGCTTCTTGTCCTGACCCAGGCAGCTCCCCGGCAACCGCTGATTCGCCACTCGGGCGCCGACCTTATAGGCCTCGACCTCCGCTCCTACCTCCACCACCTCGCCTACGAGTTCGTGACCCAGGTACATGCGCTTGATCCCGGGCAGGGCTGCTGGGGCGATCCTCAGGTCGCCATCCGCCTGGATGAAGTGAAGGTCGGAGCCGCAGATGCCCGCCAACCGGTTACGGACGCGGACATAGCGTGGTCCAGGCAACGGCGCCGACGCGATATCCTCTTCCCGGAGAGGAGCGACGGCGCTGAAGTAGGCCCGCTTGGACACGCGAGCCAGCATTCGAGTGGCCAGCATCCGCGAAGCGGACGGTTCTACATATAGCGCCTGCATTAGACGGCCTGCTTTCCTGCTTCGTGCGGGTTGGCCAAGCCGAAACGTGTCTGCATTCGCCGCATGACTGAAGCCAAAATAGCGCCTGCCTCCCTGCCGGTCAACGGCAGGCGCGAGGCTCGGGGGGTGCAGCGTACACACCTGGCTAGGGTGGGCTTTGCCCGCTGGAGCGGTCCGGATTTCCGGGTCACGCCAGCGGGCGCGCATCCATTACGGTGCGTCTGTCTGACAGTTGTCGGCTTCTACTCCCCTCCAACCGTCAGGGCTTCGCTGATGGTCTCCCCCTTCCACTGGGGGTTGTAGTAGGAGTACGCCTGGGAAGCGGCGCCCGTGCCCCTCACGGGGTAGAGTGCCTGCACCTCGAAGGAGAAGGAGATGGACTCGCTCGGGGCCATGTCCTCGATGTAGAGGATGACCTTGCGGCCGGCGACGTCGTAGCGCTTGATCTTGGGATCGCTCTCCACGAGGCGCTCCAGGGAGTCGCTGACGGGCGCGAAGCCGGTGGGCACCGAAACGTCCAGCACCACCATGCCCGCCTTCATGGGCTCGGGCGGGTTGAAGGTGACGCTGACGTCGACGCCCACGATGTCGTTGATGTCCACCTGTGCCGTATCGTAATCCACCGAGATGTCAAAGACGCTGAGCGTGTCCTCCGGCTCGGGCAGGTTATAGCGGCGCACGCCCTGGAGGACGGCCTGGCC
>CAYFYG010000074.1:0-4576 GCA_964347225.1 uncultured Dehalococcoidia bacterium
TATGGCGGAGATGACCGCCATTTGCCCGTAGGCCAGGTTGAGCACACCGCCCAGCCCGTAGACCAGGGTGAGCCCGGCGGCGAGGAGGCCGAACTGGAGCCCGAGCACGATACCGTCGAGGATGTTGGCTGTCATGTCACACCCAAGTAAGCGCGGCGGACAGCGGGATTTGCCGCCAGCTCTTCAGTAGTCCCTTCGAGGCGAATGAATCCGTTTTCGAGGACGTAGCCGCGATCGCTGAAGGCCATTGCCAGCGGAACCTGCTGCTCCGCGACCAGCACGGTCAGCCCTCGCTCTCGCAACACGCCGAGGGCCTCGTAGGTCGCGCGGGCCAGCAAGGGGGCGAGCCCTGTGCTCGGCTCGTCAAGCACGAGGAGTCGGGGCTTTGACATCAACGCGCGCCCCACTGCGAGCATCTGTTGCTCGCCACCGCTCATCGTCCCGGCGTGTTGCCGCCGCCGCTCGGCCAGACGGGGAAATAGATCCAGGACGATCGACATGGTCTCGGCGTCGGGTCTGCGTGGATACGCCCCGAGGAGCAGGTTCTCCTGAACGGTCATTCGGGGAAACAGACGACGCTCGGCGGATACAAACCTCATCCCGAGCCGGGCGATGCGCTCCGCTGGGATCCCGGTGATGTCATCACCGTCGAAGAGAACCCTACCTGAAGAAGGCGAGAGCAGCCCGCACATCGCCCGGAACAGCGTCGTCTTCCCGGCGCCGTTAGAACCGATGATCATGACCGCCTCACCTGGGTCGACATGAAAGGCCACGTCGTGGACGACATCGTTGCCCTGGTATCCGGCCGAGAACCCCTTGACCTCAAGCATGTTTGATCTCCTCGCCCAGATAGGCCTTGACTACTGCCGGATGGCACATCACATCTTCGGGCAGACCTTCGCACAGGACATCCCCGAAGTCGAGGACCACCGTCCGCTCCGCCAGACTCATCACCGCCTTCATGACGTGCTCTACCCAGATGATGGTCACGTTGAACTGATCACGAATCGTCCGCATTACTTTGATGGAGGCCTCCAACTCTGCATCGTTGAGACCTGCCATCACCTCATCGAGTACGAGAAGCCGGGGTTGTCCGGCGATGGCCCGAGCCAGTTCAAGGAACCGCTGCTCGTGCAAGTTGAGGTTACCGACGTGGTCGTGGCGTCTGTCGGCCAAGCCGACGAACGAAAGCGCCTCACCGGCAAGCTCGAGAGCCTGTTCTTCCTTTCGATGTGCTCCCGCCCTGCCAAAGAGAGCCCCGAGAGCCACATTCTCGAGCACGGTCATCGAGGGAAAGTGGCGGGGAGTCTGTTGCACGGTGGCGATCCCCATCTGACGAACGCGGTGGGGAGGGTAACGGGTGATGTCCTCGCCGGCGAACCTGACCGTGCCTCTGGTCGCTGCTTCGAGACCGACGATCAGGTTGAGCAGAGTAGTCTTGCCGGCGCCGTTGGGGCCGACGATGGCCAGAATCTCGCCATCGTCGGCCCTCATGGTCACACTGTTGACGGCAGCGAGGCCTCCAAAGTGCTTCGTGACCCGATCCAGCTCGAGTAGGGCCACTTTGGCGCTATTGCTCCGGCACGTACGGCTCGAGCGGGTCGGACTGGGACAGCAACGTGAACCACCAGTCGCCTGCCTCATTCAACCCCTCGGGAGCTGGCCCCTCGTTGATCATGGTGAAGATCGGCCGGGACTCGGCAATCTCGCCCCACTCGGTCCAGCTCAAAGTGTGGGCGTAGCCGGGCAACTCGAAGGAGTTAGCGTGCAGATACTCGGCGATGTCCTCCGGGTTGTCACCCACGGCCCCGACCGCCTCAGCGATCATCGTCACGATCCCGTAGCCAGCCACTGCGTCGTCCGACATGAGCTCGTTGTCGGAGAACGCCAGGTAGCGCTTGGCCAGATCGGCGTAGCTGTCACTGAAGTAATCGGCGCAGGAAAAGTCGGTGTAGCGCCCGATGGCGATTTCCTGCAAGCCCCCGACCGCATAAGTCGGCGGATTCCAGGCGCTGGTGACCCGAACGTCCCACAGGTCTGCCGACAGGGTGACGATTGCGGAGGCACCCGGCGGATGGCCAGTGGCCACGATCAACTCGGCCCCAAAGTCGGCCATGGCCCGGACAAATGGGGTGAAGTCGGTGCTCGGAGGTACGGGCGCGACCTCGATGGTGTAGTCGATTCCCGACCCCTCAAAGGTGTTTTCCATGGCAGACTTGAACGCCTGGCCCCAGGGGTAGTCGGCGACGATGGCCCCGACCTTGGTGAACCCCTGCTCCTGGGCGTACTGCAGTATCGGCCCGGCAGTCATCGGTGCTGCCACCAGACAGGTGCGGAAGGTGTACCGGCTGTCCCTCGTTAGGGCGGCCTGGGTGCCAGACTTTATAAAGAAGACCGGCATGTGCATCTGCTCGGCCACCGGGGCGACCGGCGCGCCGACACCACTGGATAGGATACCGCCGACGGCGACCACTCCCTCCTCGACGAGTCGCTCGAAACGGTCAACGCCGATGTCGGCGTCGTTTTCCGAGTCCATGAGGATGATCTCGATCATACGGCCGTTGACGCCGCCTGCTTCATTGATCTCCTTGGCGGCGAGTGCCATCCCGTCGCGAACCTGAACGCCCCAAGGCGTGAAGGTGGCGGTCATGTCGTGCAGCTCGCCAATCTTGATCGGTTCCAATGGGGCAGGCTCGGTTGGCTCAGGAGCTTCAGTGGCAGGCGGGGCGGGCTCGGTTGCTTCCGGGGCAGCTTCCTTGGTGGCCTCAGGCGTCGCGCCACCGGCGCACGCAGTTAGCACGAGCGCGAAAGCTGCAAGCAATGGTAGTAATACGGATCTCCATCGTTTCATGGTCTTCTCCTCCACGTTGCACAGTCTTCGAAGACTTTGCTTCAGTATATCCATCTGATCTACAGAGAAGATCGGCCCTCAATATCTCATACTCTCCCTCCTCCCCCATTAGCTACTGTCTGCGATGAGCGCTGGGCTGTCTCGTAGTGTGATACGGCGTATCGTGCCACGGTATACTCCTACAGTATAGCAGAGTTTGTGAGGTTTGTCAAGGCCCCGTCGTAGGTGGGCCTAGACATCGTGACCACTTCTTTAGGCTTGTGAAGGCCGTTTTGACTCTCTACGGGAACAGCTCTAGAATCTCCGCAGCTATTACCTCTCTTGAGAGTCTCTACCAGCTAGCTACTGAGGTGGCCCCATGATCGCCCTCGGAGTCCTGCTCGCCTGACACCACCTTCGGCCTCCATAGACTCAAACATCCTGCCGTATCCGGTCTACCCATCCTCGTGCAAGACACGGGGCTCTGAGAATCAGCCCGCGGGTATCGTCGTCCAGGATTCCTGATTCTACCAGGGCCTGGAACCACGACCCAAGGATCTCATTCTGACGTGACCACAGGGCCCCAGGAGGGCCAGAAATCGCCCGCGCGGGTGTTCGTCAGCCGCCGTGGACGGGGACCTGCTCTTCCCTGAAGGGCGTCCTCGACATTCACGGCGTAAATCTCGAAATTGCCATCGCGGTTCGATTGAAAGACGATTTCGGTTCCGTCCGGAGACCAGGCGGGATTCTCGCTGAGAGCCTGAGCAGTCAGTTGTCGCTCATTACTCCCGTCTGCGTCCATAATGTAGATCTGCTCTTGCTCCACCGTCGCGAAAGCGATTCTTCGACCATCCGACGCCCAGGCAGGGAAGAAGTCGAATCGATCGTTTTCGGTCAATCGTCGTTGGTTACTCCCGTCAGCGTCCGCCACGTAAATCTCGACATTTCCATCCCGATTGGAGGCGAAAGCGATCTGTGTCCCATCTGGCGACCAATCTGCCCAAAAACCCTCTTCGATGAGCAGTTGTTGGCCACTGCCATCCGCGTAAACAACATAGATATCCCGCTGGAGGCTCGATCCCGTATCGAAGCTTAACTTGGCGCCGGTGGGATGCCAATCCGGGTGATATGTCGTGAGTTCAATCTCCGCCAACTTGTGCTCGTCGCTGCCATCGGCGTTGATCACGTAGATCTGGAAGAAGCAGTTGGGGGCGCATTCTCCAGGCTGCGGATCTTCTCTGTCAGAGATAAAGGCGATCTGGCTGGCGTCCGGCGACCAAACCGGACAGATATCGTCAAACTGGTTGAATGTTAGGCGGCGCTGGTCACTTCCGTCAGGATTCATCGTATAGATCTCAGCATTGCCGTCGCGCTCGGAGTAAAAGGCGATCACGCCGCCGCTGCCATTGACCGATATCTCAGACGAGGCGGTCGGTTCCGACGGCGTGGGTGTGGCCATCGGGACCGGCTTTTTCGTGGGGGTTGGCGTGGCGACGGCGGCTGTGGTCTGCGGTGGCGGGATCTCTGTGGGCGGGACAGGCGTGGCAGTCGGCTCTACTGTTCCACAGCCAGCTACGAATACCAGACCGAAAACGATGATCACACAACCAAGCTTCCGACGAATACACATCTCTTCCCCCTCCTGCACGACTCTCTCCTTCAGCGGGGAATGCCTCACAGCGACACCTCGCCCTCCAGGCCGCGCGGGGCCTACAAGGCGTGGTCCGGTGAAAAGCCTAGACGGAA
>CAYFYG010000075.1:0-2253 GCA_964347225.1 uncultured Dehalococcoidia bacterium
GGACCGGCCGTCCTGGGACCCGGAGAAAATCGTCGTGGGAGAGATAGTGGAAGTGCGTCCCCATCCCAACGCCGACCGTCTGACCCTGGCCGTGGTGGACTATGGAGGCGACGAGCCCGAGACAGTGGTCACCGGTGCGCCCAACATCAAGGTGGGTGATGCAGGCCTGAAGGCCCCCTTCGCCCGGCGCGGGGCCCGAATCTACGATGGTCACGTGGACGGCTGGAAACTCAGCACTCTCAAGCCAGGCAAAATCCGTGGAATACGGTCCGAGGCCATGGTCTGCTCGGAGAAAGAGCTTGGCCTGCGAGATGCCCATGAGGAGGTCATGCTCCTACCCCAAGATGCACCAGTGGGCGTGCCTCTGGCAGACTACCTGGACGTGTCTAGTATCCCCACCCATGACGTCGTCCTCGACCTCGACCTGACGCCCAACCTGGCGCGGTGCCTGTCCATCATCGGCGTGGCGCGGGACGTAGCCGCCCTGACGGGGCAGCATGTGCGGCTGGAAGAGCCTCGAATGTTAACCGAGGGCCCACCCATCGAGGGCCAGGTCGAAATCGAAATCGCCGATCCCGACCTCTGCTCTCGCTACTCGGCGACCCTGATCAGGGGGATAAAGATCGGTCCCTCGCCCTACTGGATGCAACGACGGCTGACCCTGGCCGGGATGCGTCCCATCAACAACATCGTGGACATTACCAACTATGTCATGTTAGAATGGGGCCAGCCCCTCCATGCCTTCGACTACCACCAACTGCGAGGACGCACCGACGACGGTCCACCGGCGATCATTGTCCGGCGAGCAAGGCCGGGGGAAGTCATCACTACTCTGGATGGCGTCGAGCGCGTCCTTACTCCCGACATGCTGCTCATCACCGATCCTGGAGGCCCTATCGCCATCGCTGGGGTGATGGGCGGCTTCGAGAGCGAGGTGACCTGGGAGACGACAGGTATCCTGCTGGAATCCGCCAACTTTGATAACATATCGAACCGCCGCACCTCCCAGGCTCTGAAACTGCCCAGCGAGGCTAGCTTGCGTTTCACCAGAGGAATCCCGGCTAGCCTGACCATCCCGGCCGTCAAGCGGGCCACAGAACTGATGCGCCAATTGGCTGGGGGTGTCATCGCCCAGGGCGTCGCCGACGCCTATCCCATCCCCCAAGAGAGGGTGACGGTAGAGATTACCCCGGCTGAAGTGGAACGGATCATGGGCGTTGCCGTTAAGCGCGATGAGATCGTGCGAATCCTTGAATCCCTGGAGTTTGAGGTTCAGACGGTAGAAGGCGACGAGGCTCGTTTGCTCGTCACCGTACCTGACCACCGTCTGGACGTAGAATTCCCGGCCGACCTCACCGAGGAAATCGCCCGCGTCTACGGCTACGACAAGATTCCCATCACCCTGATGAGCGACGAGCTGCCGCCCCAGCGGCAGAACCTCGCTCTCGAAAGGGAGGAGTGGTTGCGCGATATCCTGGCTGGCTGCGGGCTGACGGAGGTCATCACCTACTCGCTGACCAATCTGGAGAGCGTGGGCAAGCTGGGTCTGGACGAAGCGGAACTACGGCAGGAGAACTATATCCGCCTGGTCAACACCCTGACCAGTGAGCGGGAGTACATGCGCCACACCCTGATGAACCACCTCCTGGAGACCCTGCGTGACAACCTGCGGTTCACTGATCGAGTGGCCCTGTTCGAGGTTGGCCAGGTTTACCTGCCGAAGGAAGGGGAGCCTCTGCCCGAAGAGCCCCGACGCCTGGGGATCGTCATGAGCGGGCCCCGGCTGGCCCGGTCGTGGCTGGCGGCGTCGGCGGAACCGATGGATTTCTACGACCTCAAAGGCGTGGTCGAGACCCTGCTGACCCGCCTGGGCATCACCAGATACACCTTCGAGCCGGCTGAGCACCCCACTTTCCACCCAGTTCGAACGGCGGAATTGCGGCTATCCACTCCGAGCGATAAGCCATTAGCCATCCTGGGTGAGGTGCATCCTCTGGTACGGGAGGCTTTCGACCTGCCAGACCGGCCCGTCTGCCTGGCCGAGTTCGACCTGGAGGCACTCTTGGCGCAGGCCGAGGCCGTGCGTCCCATGCAGTCCATCTCGCGCTTCCCGCCTGTGGTCGAAGACCTGGCCATCGTCGTCCCGGAGGAGGTGCCAGCCCAAAGAGTGCAAGAGGTGATCGCTCGGGCCGGAGGCGAGCTCCTGACCCAGGTGACCCTCTTCGACGTCTGGCGGGGTGGGCAGGTCCCCGC
>CAYFYG010000076.1:0-6238 GCA_964347225.1 uncultured Dehalococcoidia bacterium
GGGATCTCCGTGACCAGGGTCTCCGTGGTGAGCACCAGGCTGGCGATGGAGGCGGCGTTCTCTAGAGCGGCGCGGGTGACCTTGGCCGGGTCTATGATGCCGTGCTCGAACAGGTCACAGTACTCGCCGGTGGCGGCGTCGTAGCCGTAGGAGCCGTCCTTGTGGCGACGCACCTGATCCACGACGACCATCCCCTCCACACCGGCGTTCTCGGCGATCATGCGCAGGGGCTCGTCCAGGGCTCTCCTAAGAATGCCCACACCTATCCACTCATCACCGGAGAGGGACTTCTCTAGCTTTCCCAAGCCCGCGGCGGCCCGGAGCAGGGCGACACCGCCGCCGGGGACGATCCCCTCTTCGACCGCGGCGCGGGTGGCGGAAAGGGCGTCCTCCACGCGCAGCTTCTTCTCCTTCAGCTCCACCTCGGTGGGAGCGCCCACCTTGATGACGGCGACGCCGCCGGCCAGCTTGGCCAAGCGCTCCTGGAGCTTCTCGCGATCGAAATCGGAGGAGGCATCGTCCACCTGGGCCTTGATGGTCTTGATGCGAGCCTGGATCGCCTCATCGGTGCCGCGGCCCTCGATGATGACGGTGTCGTCCTTGGTGGCGACGACGCGGCGGGCGCGGCCGAGGTCGGTGGGCTGGGTGTTCTCCAGCTTGCGGCCCATCTCCTCGGTGATGTAGGTGCCGCCGGTGAGGATGGCGATGTCCTCCAGGATCGCCTTGCGGCGGTCGCCGAAGGAGGGCGCCTTGACGGCCAGGGCGTTGATGGTGCCCCGGAGCTTGTTGACGACCAGGGTGGCCAGGGCCTCCCCTTCGCAGTCGTCGCAGATGATGACCAGGTTCTTGGACACCTGGAGCGCCCGCTCGAGGGCCGGCAGGAAGTCGCTGACGCCCGAGAGCTTCTTGTCGGTTATGAGGATGTGGGGGTCATCGAGGACCGTCTCCATGCGGTCGGGGTTGGTGACGAAGTAGGGAGAGATGTAGCCGCGGTCGATCTGCATCCCCTCCACGAACTCCGTCTCCAAGCGGATGCCCTTGCCCTCCTCGACGGTGATGACGCCGTCCTTGCCCACCTTCTCCATGACGTCGGCGATGACGCCGCCGATCTCGGCGTCGTGGCCGGAGAGGGTGGCCACCTGGCCGATCTGGTCCTTGCCGGCCACCGGCTTGGCCAGGCCGCGCAGCGTCTCCACCACATTCTCCACGCCCTTCTCGATGCCGCGCTTGAGGTCCATGGGATTAGCGCCGGCGGCCACATTGCGCATGCCCTCGCGGACGATGGCTTGGGCGAGGACGGTGGCGGTGGTGGTGCCGTCGCCGGCGACGTCGTTGGTCTTGGTGGCCACCTCACGGGCGAGCTGGGCGCCCATGTTCTCGAAGGGGTCCTTGAGGTCGACTTCTCTGGCCACGCTGACGCCGTCGTCCACGACCGCCGGGGGCCCGAACTTCTTCTCCAGCACGACGTTGCGACCGCGGGGGCCGAGGGTGACGCGAAGGGCATCGGCGAGGGCGTCGACTCCATCCTTGAGACGGCGACGCGCCTCCTCATCGAACAGCAACTGCTTGGCTGGCATGGTTTCCTCCTATCAGGGGAAGGGGGGCGTGAGGAAGGGGGGAGTATGCCCCCGCCTCGGCCCTCCTTCCGTCTTTCCTCTTCCTCGCTACTAACCCAGCTTGGCCAGGATGTCGGACTCCCTGAGGATGAGGAACTCCTCCTCTTCCGAGCCGAGGACGCCGCGGGGCACTTCCTGGGGGGTGTACTTAGCGAAGAGGACGCGGTCGCCCACCTTGACGTCCATGGGCAGCCGCTTGCCGTTGTCGTCAAGGCGGCCGGGGCCGGCGGCCAGGACCTCGCCCATCTGCGGCTTCTCGCGGGCGGTGTCGGGGATCACGAGGCCGCTGGCGCGGACCTCTTCCTGCTTGACCTGCTTGACCAGGATGCGGTCGCCCAGGGGAACCAGCTTGGCCGTCTTGGCCTTTGCCTTAGCGGTCTTCGCGGGCACGGACAATACCTCCTTCTCGTTCAGTCTGGAGAGGGGTTAGCACTCTAAGACGTTGACTGCTAACTCAAAGGAATGATAGTAGTTCCGGCCGTAAGGCGCAAGAGGGGCTTCGCGCTCTTTTGTCTATCCGGGCTTGAAGCCCGCGCCCAGGGCAGTGGGTCAAACGATATCGAGGCGAGATGCCGGGGCGCTACCGAGACAGGCCACTTCTGAATTTACACGGTTCCGTGTGACATGGAGGACATGGAGATGACCAGCCATCCGGCCGGGACACGCGGCCGGGGGAAGAGGTGCCCCAAGCGGCTCACTTGGGAAGCGTCTAGCGTGCGCGCCCTGCGCCGCCACCCGGGCCTCAGCCAGACGGATATGGCGGAGGAGCTGGGCGTGCGTCAGCAGACGGCAGTGGTGGTGCGCTGGCTAAGGACGGTGGCAGCCAGGAAGCGGCTGCAGTCGTCCACCAGGGTGAGCTCAGCCGCGGTCGTCGAGAGCGGTCCAACAGGGCATACTTCCCCTGTTTGCACCACAGACCCCACCAACGGGCAAAGGTGGAGTAGGGTACCTCGGCCACCGCGCAGAACCGGCGGGCACTGACCTGCCACCTACGCTGACACTCCTCGAAGGCGACGATGTACTGAACCCTTGTGGCCGCTAGCCACGCTGTGCGAACCTTGCGCATGTCGGGCCTCCTGTAGCTGGTAGTGTTTGCCTTGCCTACCCCACAGCCAAGCCCGACTCCTTTTCACCCCCTTCCTCGTCTCACATGTCCTGGAACACCACACATTTGACACACACCCAACCCACGCATAATCCTTGTCGGCGGAGAGAAGCCACATGGAAAGACGATCATCGATGACGCGCCAGGTCGCTTTTCTCTGCTTCGCGCTGACGCTTGCGGCCCTGTTGGCGTCCACCGGCTGCCAGGGGGAGGGCGGCGTGGTGGATCTTCAAGTCGGGGACTGTATCGTGTCGCCCGGCGCGGGGGCGGAAGAGATCGACGTAGAAAGCATTCGCACCGTTGACTGCTCTGAGCTGCACGATGGTGAGGTAGTTGCGCTCTTCGACGTCGAAGGGGATGACTTCCCAGGCGAGGACGCGCTCTTTGATATGGCGTTGGAGCGGTGCCCGTCCGAGGCCTCGGCCTACCTCTACCCCGCTGAGGATTCCTGGAAGGAGTTGGAGGGCCGGCGGATCACCTGCATCTCCAAGTCGCTTTCCAACCTGGCGATTGGCGACTGCGTCAATTATCCCCCGGAGGAGTCGGTCGTGGTCTCGGTAGAACGGCGACCCTGCGAGGAGTCGCACGACGCGCGGGTGATTGGCCTGGTGGAGTTGCCGGATGCCGAGTTCCCGGGGGATGACGTGATCGAGCAGTCCGCTGCCGCCTACTGTCCTGAGGGCAGCAACAACTACCTGGGGCCGACCAGCGAGTCCTGGGAGCTCTTTGACGACCGGCAGATCGTCTGCCTAGAGGAGTAGCGCAAGCCGCCAGCCGCGGTGGGTACTCTCAGCGTCAGCCGACGCGCCCCCATTGACACCGGCCCGATCGCACAGTGCCCGCAAAGACGATTCACAGCCACGAAGCATAATTCCACGAGGATGGCCTGACCATGATTTGTCGAATTTGGCATGGCTGGACAGCTCCGGCAGACGCCGAAGCCTACGAAGCGTTGCTCAAGAGCGAGATTCTGACTGGGATACGAGAGCGACGAATTGCCGGTTACCGTGGGATTCAGCTCTTGCGTCGGACTCTGGGCGATGAGGTCGAGTTCGTCACCATGATGTGGTTTGATTCGGTGGACGCTGTTCGGACCTTCGCCGGAGAAGACTACGAGAAATCGGTCGTTCCTCCAAAGGCCAGGCTTCTCCTCTCTCGCTTCGACGAAAGCTCACAGCACTACGACGTGAAGACCGAAATGATGGACTACGTCTGACGCCTGCCTGGTAGCGGCGGCGGCCGCCAGCAGCCACACCTTATAATGGCCTCGTGAACGTCTCTGACCTCGGCGAGTTCGGGCTCATCGACCGCCTGGCGGCGGCCGTGGGTGCCGCTCGTCCCGAGTCGCTCATCGTTGGCATCGGTGACGACGCCGCCGCCTGGCGCCTGGGCGACTCGGTGGTGCTGGCCACCACCGACACCCTGGTCGAGGGGGTGCACTTCCCGTCTGACCTCGTCCCATGGCGCGACCTGGGTTGGAAGGCCCTGGCCGTGAACGTCAGCGACATCGCCGCTATGGGCGGCACGCCCCAGTTCGCCCTGGCCACTCTGGCCCTTCCACCGCAGACGCCGCAGGCGGAGGTCGACGAGCTGTACGCCGGGATGCGGGAGTGCAGCGAGGAGTACGCCGTCGCCGTCGTGGGGGGCGACGTGGTGCGGGCGCCTCAGGCCGTGATCAGCCTCGCCGTCCTGGGCCGCGCTGAGGTGGACGATAGCGGCCAGCCGCAGCTCTTGCGGCGCGATGCCGCCCAGGCCGGCTACGCCATCGCCGTGACTGGCAGCTTGGGCGACTCCGCCGCCGGGCTGCGGCGCCTTAAGGACGGGGCCCCGCCGGACGACCCGCTGGTCCGCGCCCACCTGCGCCCGAGGCCGCCCCTCGCGGTCGGGCGGCAGGCCGCCCACATCGGCGTCCCCTGCGCCATCGACGTGTCCGACGGTCTTCTCCAGGATTTGGGCCACATCTGCGACCTGTGCGGCCTGGGGGCGATGGTCCGGGCCGACTCGCTGCCCCTGAGCCGGGAGCTGCGCAATGCTTTCCCCGCTGATGCCCTGTCGCTGGCCTGTACAGGGGGCGAGGACTACCAGCTCGTATTGATCGCCCCTCAGGAGACGATGCGGCTCCTGAGGGCTTCCGCTCACGTGTCCCTCGCCGTCATCGGCGAGATGGACGAACACCCGGAGCAGCGGCCCCGCCTCATGGACGAATCGGGTAATGAGATGCGGCCGCCCGGGGCCGGCTGGGATCACCTGCGGGCGTGAGTGGGGCCGCTAGCTTCGCCACCCGCGGCCCCGGCGAGACGCGCCGACTGGGCGCCCGCTTGGGCCGCCTGCTGCGCCCCGGCGACGCCGTCCTGCTCTCCGGCGATCTGGGAGCGGGCAAGACGGTGTTCGTGCAGGGGGTCGCCCGCGGCATGGGGTTTGAGGGCACTGTGTCCTCCAAGTCGTTCGTCCTGCTGGGCGAGTACCGGGGTTCACAGTCCAAGCTGTACCACGCCGACCTGTACCGCCTGCAGGCGCCGGAGCAGGCCGAGGAGCTGGCGGTGGAGGAGTACTGCGCCGACGGCGTGCTGGTGGCCGAGTGGCCGGAGCGGGCACCCCATGTCTTCCCGCCTGATCACCTCCGCGTCCATCTCGATATGACGGGCGAACGCACCCGAGCGCTGTTCCTGGACGCCAACGGCCCTCGCAGCCGGGAGATCCTGGCTCGGCTGAGGCGCTGACTGCTCGCCGTAGCTCGGCCTTCCTGGCTGGGGTATAGTATGCCCCGAACCCGTCATGGAACTCTCCATCGATACCGCTTCTGAAATCGCATCGGTGGCCCTCTCCCGCGAGGGCGTCCTCCAGGCCGAGGTCAGCTGGCGCTGCCGCCGTAACCACACCGTCGAGCTGCTCTCCACCGTCGAGCGGTTGCTGGCTCAGGCGGGGGCCACGAAGCAGGATCTCGCCGCCGTGTTCGTGTGCAACGGCCCGGGGATGTACACCGGGCTGAGGGTGGGCGTGAGCACCGCCCAGGGGTTGGCCTACGCCCTCAGGCTGCCGGTGGTTGGGGTCGGCCGACTGGAACTGGACGCCTACCAGCACGCCTCCTTCCCCGGCCGCATCGTGGCCGTACACCGCGCCGGACGCGGGGAGCTGGCGTGGGCCGCCTATCGCTCACGTCCCTGGCGGCAGGTCACGGCGCCGCGCCTCGACTGGCCTGCGGAGGTGGTGCGGCGAGCCCGCGGCCGTACCCTGTTCTGCGGTGAGGTTGACGAGGAGCTGGCGGAGGCGATGGAGGACTCCCTCGGCGCCCGGGCGGTCATCGCTTCGGCAGCAGCCTCGGTGCGGCGCGCCGCCTTCCTGGCGGAGCTGGGCTACCAACGGCTGGCCGCCGGCGAGGGCGAGGACGCGGCGTCCCTGCGCGTCGTCTATCTGCGTCCGCCGGCCGTCGGTGGCAAGCGCTAGCGTGTACCGCTGCCGGTGCTAAAATAGCGCAACGATGGAACGTACTCTCGTCCTGATCAAGCCGGACGCCATG
>CAYFYG010000077.1:0-5408 GCA_964347225.1 uncultured Dehalococcoidia bacterium
CGCCGTCAGGTAGCGCGCCCGCAAGCCTGGCAAGCGGAGACCCCTCCACTGCCGCTGTCTCGGCGATCATCCACGGCGTAGCGTCCTGACACTCTAGGCCGGCTCGCCCCGCCTCATATAGTAAACGACCCCGCGTGAGCGGTACTACGTCATAAGCCCTTCCGCGGCGTACGACCCGCACATAGGCGTCTGCCAGTCCACGCGGGAGCCAGGAGAGAAAGGGGAGCCGGTAGTGTGGCTCAAGAACGGCAAAGCGGTTTGGGGTCGCCACATAGGCGATTCCGCCCGGGGCGAGGACCCGACGTATCTCGCGGAGGTGGGCCGCCGAGTCGACAACGTGTTCGATCACCTGGCTGCTTACCACGATGGAGAAAGTGTCGGAGGGGAACGGCAAGTTCTCTGCCCGCCCGAGGATGAAATCAGAGCCTGATGCCGCCCGATAGTCAGCGGTGTCAAGTGCCACCACGCTACAGCCGATCCGGCAAAGGTGATCGGCGATGAATCCGGCCCCGCAACCCACGTCAAGCACCAACTCGCCCGATCCGAGCGGAGCGAGCCTCCGAAGGATGCCAGCGACCTTCTGCGCCTTTCGCCTCCGCACCTGCGGCTCACTATCCACATGAGATCGCGACGCCACTACCGTCTTTGCGTCAGGTAGCGTCCTCATCCTCTTCGATACCTCCACCAAAGGACTCCCACGGTCATCATGGCATCGCCTCGACCGGGCCGCGGCGCCACGCCCCAGGGAGAGACCAACGCTCCACCGCCGTCATGGGACAAGGGCCTGATGTCGACTCCGTGTCCAGCCACTCTTGATTCACCTTGTAGAGGGTGAAGAACCGGCCATCGAAGACCGCGGTGAATCCTGCGGACTGCGGCAGGCATGTGTAGTGGCGTGGCCGGTCGCCGGTTGCAGTCAATGTCCATTGGTTGTAGTCGCGCTCCCAGCGGTCAACGTTCTTCTGGAAGAGGACCCAGCCGATGTCCCGGCCTGCGAGTACTCGACGCACTCGTTCCTCCTCCTCCCAGAGAACGTAGTCAAGGTACTCGTCTTCGGACATGAAGTTCGCCGTGTAGACCTGGTTGTCCGGCAGCAGCACCTGCAGATACGAGGCGCGCGCCAGCACCGATCGGCCATCATCAACCCTGCTTGCCGCTGCTTGGAGATCAGCATACTGGGGGTCTTGGCGGGCGGTGCCGACCTCGTCTATATGGGCGGACATCGCGCTCGCAGCACCAAGTACAGCCAGCAAGGCGATGCCCGACGCGGTCAGAACGGACAGACCACGTCCCGCCCGGCGCCACGCCATTGACTGCACCGCCAGGGCGAGCCCAACACCAGCGACCATTGCGACAGCCGGGACTGTCAAGTATGCGTAGCGCGACTGAGCGGAGGGTTGCGCGATAGCGATGGGGATCAGAAGCGCCACCATGGCTGCCGCGATTGTTGCTGACACGCGGACGCCATGCATCTTGCCGATGGCCAAGCATCCCGCAGCCGCGAGGAGCCAGAGCCAGATAGGAGCGGCACCCAGCAGCATATGGGGGAGGGCCTCGGTGACATATCCAGGCAGGTCGTAGTCAGGCCTGTTCCAGAAGCTGTTGATATCCTCGAAATATTTCACCGGCATGAAGTTGTGCGGATAGAACCAGGCGTTGCGGACGCCAGCGACAGCGACATGCCACACCGCAAAGGGCAGAAGAAGCAGGCCGGTGCTCGATAGGCTCAACAGCACCGGCTTCCATCGGCCCTTCCAAGCCAGGGCCAGGAGAAGGGCTGCCGGGAGGAACACGAGGCCGATGGTGAAACTGTACGCGGACAGCGCCACCGCCACCCCTCCCGCAACGGCGAGTACGCTTGACCGACGTGGGCTGTGGAGCGCGGATGCCGTCAATAGCAGGCCCAGGTATCCGAAGAATACGAACGGTTGATAGGCGGGAAGGTTGGATGACCGCTCCCAGTACTCAACGGAGGACAGCAGGAACAGTCCCGAGATCGCCCCCGCCCAGGGCATGCCGGTGATGCGCCAGGCAGCGACGACCACGAGGAGGAGAACCAGGGCACCGAATAGCGCCGGCACAACCGTGGCAAGCTCAGGGCGACCGAGGCCGACGAACGGAGCATAGAGGGCCACCTGCACTGGGGGAGCCAGCATATCAATCCATTGGTGGTTTCCACTGACCGCAGCCTTTGCAGTGGAAAGGGCGGTGCCTTCATCAGCCGTGATAGCGGGCCATCTGGCGCCCAGAGTCAGGCCGATGGCCGCCACCAGGCCCACGAAGCCTGCGACTGCCACCCCCACGGAGGGCAGAAGGAGCGGCTCAATGCGACCTGAGAGGGGCGCTCTCCGCTCTGCGACGAGGTAGCTGCTCACTGTACGGGAGGACACTACGGCCCCGCCCGCCGGGCTCGCGCTCAGCGCGATTTCCGGCCCGGAGTTGGGTGTGGAGCCCGCTGCGCCCGGGCTGTTTTTACCGCTTCTAATTGCCTTCTGCGCTCCCTTGTCTCTCTGTTTCTCGTATCAATTTGACGCTATCGGTCTGCAAATGTTACGTACCCACTGGACAATCTCCGAGAAAGACTCTCAGGTCCGAATCGCGTATGGTCAACTCGTGGCTGTGACGAATCAAGAACGGCCACCGAAATTCGCGACCCTCCGCCCCGCAGGGCGCTGTGCGCCTCAGTCGAGGACAACCTGCACCGACTCCCCGCAGCCATCAGCGCCGCAGGCCTTGTCGGCCGGCACCACATACACTCTGTCATGCACCGGTACCAGTTCGGGATCTTCGAGAGGCTGCTGGCTGTACACGATGCTCATAGCGCGCTCACGAAGCCAGGCGGCGTCCGGCAGGCCCCCTTGGAGCACCTGCCTCGCCTCTTGTACCCTGTGTGACTGCACGGGCGCACTCGTTGCTGGAATTGGCGCATACGCGTACTTGCCGGTGATGGCCGCGAAGGCCCTGCCAAACCTTGGCAGCGTGAGGGCTCGCTCATAGTCCGGGGAGAGATGGTCCCGTATCCACACGAAGTCCTGATACTCGGTATCGTGGATGCGGTGGTAGTAGCGCTCCTCGTGGCGGCTCTGAAGACCGAGCGCGACGGACGGTAGCACGAGTACGCAGACCACCAGCCCGGCAGCGGCGAGTGATGCCCCGCGCGCCCACACGCGACTGAGGGACGTGGCAAGCCATCTCCGGACGCGCGACGTTGCGAGGCCAGCGATTAGGAGGACCAGCATCGATAGGTAGAGGATGAAACGGGCGTAGAGGGCGGCGTTTCCGATTCCGTACTGATAGTGGAGGAAGGCGTAGAGGGCCACGAGAACGGTGACCACCAGCAGTGCGCGGTCTGTGCGCATCCGACTCCTGGCGAGCGCCACCAGGCCCAGGACGAAGAGCAGGTACGGGAAGTAGCCCAGCCGGGAGATTATGCCTCCTGGGACGACGAGCAGGTCGCGAGGAAGCCGAGGCGTGTCGACCGCCGTACCCACCAGCCAGTGGTTATAAATAAGTGGAGGCAGTGAGGAGAGCGCAACTACCACCAGCACCGTGGCCAACTGGGCCAACGCCCTCCATCTTGCAGTGCGTCGAGTCGACGCCGGACGAACCGTCTGGAACAGACCGTGTACTACGATGATGGCGCTGGCGAAGAGGGCTGTCGGGGGATGGGCGATGAACAAGAATGAAAGAAGCACCAGGAGGAGCGCGGGTAGCCCTCTGGACGCCCAAGTGTGGCTCACCAAGAACAGGATTAGTGGCACGAAGAGCAACCCAAGCGCCACAGGCACCGCGAAGGCCGGGCCGAGGAAGCGCACCGTTGTGGGAAGAAGAGAGGCAAAGAGGGCAGCCTCAAGGCCGAATCCGCGCCTTCTCCCAAAAATGTACGCGGCGAGCACCGTCAGCGCGAAGATGGATGACGGAAGGAAGCGAAAGATGGTCAACCAGGGCACTTCCGTTAGGAACCGAATCTCCGCGAGAAACAGGTGGTAACCCACTTCGAAATGAGGGGATGACCTGGTCCCCTCTGCAATCGCATCGGACCTAGCCTCCCCCGTGACCGTGTCATGGAAAGGGATCGTTCCCTCGGTGGCGATTGTGCGGGCCTCAGCAAAGTGCGTCCACTCGTCCGTGTGCAGCGGATATGCGTAGTTGAGACGCGGGATCATACTCGTGTAGAACGCGAACCCCATGATGAGCGCGAGGACCAGAAGCTGTACTGTGCCGCCCTTCGCGGCGGCCGGAAGCAAGTTCCCGAGCTTCCCTGAGATATTAAGATTCGTCAGCCTGATAGAGCGCACTCCGATTGGCGTCCGCCAAAGCGCAGCCAGCGTGCCTGTCAAGGCCACACCGAGGACGAGAGCAAGGGTGGTTCTGCTATCGACCGGGACGCCGAAGAGAATGTTGAGCAGAAATAGGGCGAGTGGGACGAGCGCGATGCTGAGTACGACAGCAATGCCGATCCGCTCGACGAAGGATATCCTGGCCCGGTCTAGGAGGACGTAGGTCCAAGGCACACCGGGGACAAGGAGAACCATCAAGATGCCTGCGGCCACTCGAAGAGTGACAAGGATGGTCTCTAGCGCTGCGGCTCCCGGCATCGGCATAACTAAGTGACGTGATTGAGGCGCAGATGTTACATCTTACTGGGAGAACTCCTGCGGGCTCCGGCCAGTCTTGGATCGCCAAGCGGTAGGGTGGTCTGTTTAGTCTGTTTGCAGGCGGAGGCAAGCGGGAAAGCCGGCCGCTCGCGCCGTCTGCGCTCGATGATCGCCGCGTGGGAACTCCTCGCCGGGCAGGCGCTAGAGGGGAAGAGCCTGGGGGCCCCGGCCGTGCACCACACCAGCCTCATCCTCCTCCGGGGCGCTAGGAGACAGCCGAGCGCCCGCTCATAGAGGGCACGCTCCCGCAGGTGCTGCGACGACGACTTCTGCTGGCGCGGCGCCCTCATCAGGCCGGAGGGCTGCTGACCTGCCCGCCGCCCGCCTGCTCCCCCCACGCCACCCGGCCACGGCCAACTTGACCCTTTAACAGTAGGTCTTAACCACTTATAAACCAAATCGCTGATTTGCCGGAAAACTCTCCGCGCGCCACGTAACATCGCTAGATCAATCGCGTCGATTTGAAGTGAAAAAAGTAAAGATCCAGTGAAAGGAGGTGGTCGCACGAGCACAAACGGACTCTTCGACCAGCCGCTCTACCCGGTAGCGAGAGGTGGCAACCGGTAGCTCTCAGGCATACTCCACGACACCTCAAACCAAACGCATACCAAGGAGGAAAGACTGAATGCGTAAGCTGACAAGGCTGTTTGGCAGCCTGCACAAGAGAGAGGAAGGCATCACGGGCCTGGAGACGGCGATCATCCTCATCGCCTTCGTCATCGTCGCCTCCGTGTTCGCCTTCGTCGTCCT
>CAYFYG010000078.1:0-1591 GCA_964347225.1 uncultured Dehalococcoidia bacterium
CTCCACCCAGCACACGCTGCCGCACATTATACTACTGGCCCCGAAAGCCGCCTTTTACCCTCCCACCCCTTCGTGTCCTCTTGACACCATCTCCTCGACCTGCTACTCTAGAGGCGAAATAAGATAGTGTACTCGGTACACTAAGTCGCCACCGGAAAGGTCGTCGCCCATGGCCCTCAAGCCAGAGGTCACAGAGCCCCTCCCTATCGTCACCGACCACACCCTCCTCGATGAGGCCATGCAGTGCCCCACCGACCGCCCCCTCGAGACCCGCCCTCTCGCCGAGGAGCGGGCCTTCGCTTTCTGGCAGAAGGACATCCCCGAGGAGTACTGGCACCTCGGCGCCCCCCAGATCATCGCCCGCATCACCGCCGCCCGCGAGCAGCTCGGCCCCCGCTGCGTCATCCTCGGCCACCACTACCAGCGCGAGGACATCATCCAGTTCGCCGACCTCCGCGGCGACTCCTTCAAGCTCGCCCAGTGGGCCAGCCAGCAGCCTCAGGCCGAGTTCATCGTCTTCTGCGGCGTCCACTTCATGGCCGAGTCCGCCGACATCCTCTCCCAGCCCCACCAGAAAGTCGTCCTCCCCAACATGTCCGCCGGCTGCTCCATGGCCGACATGGCCGACCCCGAGGATGTCTACGCCGCCTGGGACGAACTCCGCGACGCCGGCATCACCGACGTCGTCCCCGTCACCTACATCAACTCCGCCGCCTCCCTCAAGGCCTTCTGCGGCCGCAACGGCGGCATCGTCTGCACCTCCTCCAACGCCCCCAGCGTCTTCGACTGGGCCGTTGAGCAGGCCCCGCGGTTGAACGGCCGCTCCGACGCTCCCAGGATCCTCTTCTTCCCCGACCAGCACCTGGGCCGGATCACCGCCCTTAAGCACGGCGTCGCCCTCGACGAGATGCCCGTTTGGGACTACACGCTCCCCTACGGCTCCCTCGGCGGGAACGCCCCGGAGCAACTGGAGCGCGCCCGCGTCATCCTCTGGAAGGGCCACTGCTCCGTCCACCTCCGCTTCTCCGTGGAGCAGATCGAGAAGGCCCGCCGCGACCATCCCGACATCACCGTCGTCGTCCACCCGGAGTGCAGCATCGACGTAGTCCAGGCCGCCGACCACCACGGCTCCACCGAGTTCATCGCCAAGACCATCGCGGACGCACCCCCCGGTGCCAAGTTCGCCGTCGGCACCGAGATCAACCTCGTCTCCCGCCTCGCCCGCGAGAACCCCGACAAGCTCGTCTTCTGCCTCGACCCCGTCGTCTGCCCCTGCTCCACCATGTATCGCATCCACCCCGCCTACCTCTGCTGGGCCCTGGAGGAACTGGCCCGCGGACGCGTCGTCAACCAGGTCGAACTCGACGAAGACACCCGCCGCGACGCCAAGGTCGCCCTGGAGCGCATGCTCACGGTCAGGTGACGATTGCAGCCGCGGACTCCTGTCCGCGTGGCCACTGAATAGGACTTGCATGTTGAACGGTTCCGTCGTCTCCATACACATCGCTCCCGCCAGGGGCGCCCCTACCACGCCCGTACACGACGCGCGCGCCGTACCCGCGATGGGGCTCCAGGGCGACCGTCACTTCGG
>CAYFYG010000079.1:0-4328 GCA_964347225.1 uncultured Dehalococcoidia bacterium
TTGGACCTGGGCGACGCTGACCCATCTCTGTCCGGAGAGACAACCGCGACCTTGAAGGACGGCTCCACAGTGGAGGTGACGCCAGCTTTCGAGATCCTGCGCGAGCGGCTGCGACACTACACTCCAGAGGAAGCCTCTCGCATCACCGGCATTCGCCCCGACCAGATCCGCAAGCTGGCCCGCAGAGTGGCCGCAGCCAGGGCCGTGCACCTGCTGCAAGGGTTCAGCGCCAACAAGTACTACCACGGGGACCTGATCGAGCGCTCCATGGCCCTGCTCATGGCCCTGACCGGCAACTTTGGCCGCAAGGGCACGGGGATGCGGGGATGGAACAGCGCTCAGCTCCTGACCAGCCACCTCGTCAAGACCCGCCCTGGCCTCGAAGGCTTCCTCGAGTTCGCCCGCGAGGCGCGCAAGGTGGAGAAGCGCCTTCTGGACGAGGACGACACCCTGAGCGAGGAGATGGTGGCAATCGAGACGGAGCGGGAGGAGGTTCGCGGCAGCACCTTCACCAAGCTGCCCGCCACCCCGATGATGGTTCCCCCGGCCTTCTACTGGTACAACCACGCCAAGTACAAGGAAGTCTGGAACCGGCCCGAGTGGAACGACCCAACCCTGAAGCGCACTTTCGACGAATACATGCAGGAGGCGATTGACAGGGGCTGGTGGGACGGCCTCGTCCGGCCAGCTCCTGACAAGCCACCGCGAGTGTACCTGGGGGTGGCCGGCTCAACCCTGAGGCGGACTCGCGGCGGCTTCAAGCAGCTCCTGAACAACGTCTGGCCCAAGCTGGACCTCATCGTCGCCTGCGAGCTGCGCATGAGCACCACCGCGTACTTCTCCGATATCGTCCTGCCTGCCTCAGGATTCTATGAGAAGACCGACTTCCGCTTCGCTACCATGCACAACAACTTCCTGACCTTCACGGACAAGGCTGTGCAGCCTCCGGGCGAAGCCAAACCGGAGTGGGAGGTCTTCGCCCTACTGGCCAAGAAGCTCCAGGAGCGGGCCAAGCAGCGCGAGCTGGGCGAGTACGAGGACGACGGGGGCCGCCACTACCGTCTGGATGATGTCTACGACATCTACACGATGCACGGGGCCTTCAAGGAGCGCGACGACGAGAAGCTGGCCGAGGAGATGGTCAAGGACACGGTGCGCGTGGGCGCTCTCCCAGAGAAGACGGATCTCAAGGAGGTGCGCAAGCGGGGCATCATCCGCTTCACCGGCCTGGGAGCGGACGCTGTGGGCCTGAACGTAGCGACCGACATTAGGCCCGGCGAGACCATCTCTCCGCTGCGCTGGCACACGGAGCGCAAGATTCCCTACCCCACGTTCGCCCGCCGCATCCAGTTCTACATCGACCACGACTGGTTCCTGGAAGGCGGGGAAGAGCTGCCAGTATACAAGCCTCCCCCCCGCATGGGCGGCGACTACCCGCTGGTCATGAACAGCGCCCACCTGCGATGGAGCATCCACTCCATCTGGGTCGTCAACGAGACGCTGCTGCGCACCCATCGCGGGCACCCCCTCGTCATCATGAACCCGAAGGACGCGGAGGAACGCGGCATCGCGGACGACGAGGAGGTGCGCGTCTTCAATGATTTCGACTCCTTCTTCATCCGCACCAAGCTCTCGACGGCGACGCGGCCGGGGCAGGTCATCGTTTACCACGCCTGGGAGCCGTACCAGTACCGCGGCTGGAGGCCATACGACAGCACGGTGCCGGGAATGATCAAGTGGCTGCACTTGGCCGGGGGGTACGGCCACCTGAATTACTGGCGCTGGAACTGGGTACAGGCGCAGGTTGATCGAGTTATTCCAGTGGAGGTGGAAAAGGTGGTATGAGGGCCGAGATACCTCCTGAACAGCGCACCTTCAGCTTCCTGGACCATGTAGCGCTATGGGGGAGCCTGGGCGTTACCCTGTACATCATGCCTTTCGGCTCACTGCTGGTCCCGGCTCTGAGCCTGGAGCAAGCGTTCCTGGCTGGCGTCGTAGCCGCCCTCTTGGGCGGCCTCATCGTGGCGGGAGTGGCGGCAATAGCGGCCCACTCAGGCCTGTCCACCGTGGAGCTCCTGGGCCAGCTTCTCGGCAAGCGTTTCACGCCTCTCGTAGCGACCCTACTGCTGGTCCGCAACGTGGTGTGGGCCGCCCTCGCCCTCTCCCTCATCGCCGGCGCGGCAGAGCTAGTCAGCGACCGCGCCCTGGGGACAGGCCTGCGGCCCGTGTGGGTGATAGCCTTCGGGCTGGCTGGTCTAGCCCTGGTGGCCGCCGGGCCTCAGTTCACCGTCCGCAAGCTCCTGCGCCGGGCCGGACTGTGGCTGGCCCTTCTGGTGACGGTCGCGGTGACCCTCTCGGCCTACATGGAGTACGAGTTCCCCGCCTACCTGCGACGCCCGGCTGTCGGCGGCTGGCCCTCCTTCTGGCAGGCGGTGGACGTGATGCTCATCGTGCCCCTGCTCTGGCTGCCGCTGGTGGCGGACTACGCCCGCTGGGGCAAGAGCGTGGGCAGTTCCTTCGGCGGCACCTTCCTGGGGCTCTTCGTTGCCAGCGCGTGGCTGGGCTTCCTGGGCGTCGCCTATTTGCCTGCTGTGGAGACGGGAGATATATCGGGCTTCGTGGTGGGGATGCAACTGGGGTTGGCCGCCCTGGTGATCCTCCTGCTCCTCCAGACGGACGAGGTGTTCGCCAACGTGCACTCGGCAGGCGTGGCGCTGGAGAGCGTCCTTCCGGTGGGCCGGTGGGCCGGCCTCCTGATTCCGGGCCTCGCGGCCCTGGCGTTGGCTGCTTCGTTGGACTTCCTGGAGTTCGAGGCCACCCTCCTACTCCTCGCCTCCCTGTTCGTGCCTCTCTTCGGCGTGCTAATGGCCGACTTCCTGCAGAGCCGGGGCGCAACTCAGCCCGCAGCAGCGTCCTCCGCGCTGGCCGCCTGGGCGCTGGGTTTCCTCGTCTACCACTGGATCTCGCCGGCGGAGGTGGGATGGTGGCAGGACGCCATGAGCTGGCTGTTCGCCGACGCCCTGAGCCTGCCCTTCCCTCTGACGGACGAAGTGACCTGGCTGGGGGCAGCCATCCCGTCGTTTCTGGCCGGCTTCGCCGTTCACCTCATCTTGAGGCCGTTCCTCGTTGTCGTCCGGCCAGCCTTGGGCAGCACTCGGCCTTAGCGGGTAGCTAGCTACTTCTCTCTCACCGCGTGCCCGCCAAACTCGTTGCGCAGGGCGGCGATGACCCTCATGGCGAAGGAGTCATCCTGCCGCGAGACGAAGCGCGCGAAGAGGCTAGCTGCGATGGTCGGCGCTGCGACGTCCTCATTGATCGCCTCAAACACCGTCCAGCGGCCCTCGCCGGAGTCCTCCACATAGCCACGGATCTGCGAAAGGTCGGGGTCTCTGGCGAAGGCCCTCTCGGCCAGCTCCAGCAGCCAGGAGCGCACGACGCTGCCGTGATTCCAGAGGGAGGCGATCCGGTGGAGGTCCAAGTCGAACTGGGAGGCCTCAAGGATCTCGAACCCCTCGGCGTATGCCTGGAGCATGGCGTACTCGATGCCATTATGAACCATCTTGGTGAAGTGGCCGGCGCCGACCGGGCCGACATGGGCGTAGCCGTCCTCCGGGGCCAGCGTGTTGAGGGCAGGCTCTATGCGCTGGAACGCCTCTTCGCTGCCGCCGACCATCAGGCAGTAGCCGGCCTCCAAACCCCATATGCCGCCGGAGGTGCCCGCGTCCGCGAAGAGTAGCCCCCGCTTCTCCAGCTCGGCACCGCGGCTCATGCTGTCGCGAAAGTTGGAGTTCCCGCCGTCGATGATGAGGTCATCCGCCTGGAGCAGATCCGCCAGCTCCCGGACGATTTGCTGGGTGGGGTCGCCCGCTGGCACCATCACCCACACGGACCGCGGATCGGCCAAGCTGTCCGCCAACTCGGAGAGGGAACCGACATCCGAGACGTCAGGATTGCGATCGTAGCCGATGACCTCGTGGCCGCCGCGGCGCAATCGTTCCGCCATGTTGGCGCCCATGCGGCCCAGGCCCACCATACCCAGTTGCATCGCTGTCACACCTCCTCCGGCTGCATGCTCCCAAGGACAGTATACGTCCAGCCGGTGCCTCCGGCCTTCAGCAAACGCAGCACAGGCACACGGCAACCGCGAGCTCCCTAGGGAGACGAGGGTGGAGCGGTCTCATAATGCAGGGCAATATCGTTGGCGGTCGCGGAGGAAAGGAACGCCGCCCCGGAGACCGGGGCGGCGGCACACTAAACGACCTGGATCGCTACTTCCAGACGATCTCGGCTGGGTCCCGCGTGTACTCCCCCAGAGCCTCTTTCCATTC
>CAYFYG010000080.1:0-3360 GCA_964347225.1 uncultured Dehalococcoidia bacterium
GTTTGGTGAAGAGGACGGCGAGCCCATCGGTGAGGGCGGGGGCGTTGTAGGAGTACTGCAGGCCGGCGGAGGCGTCCAGGTTTATCCCCGTGGTGGCCGTGCCGCCGTTGTTCTCCTCCTCGAGGTCCGTGGTTCCGGTGCCGAAGAAGGCGTCCATGTACTGAACCTTGATGTCGTTGGACCCCTCGAAGAGGATGGTCTCAAAGGTGACGCCTTGGCCAGCTTCGGAGTCGAGGTGGCAGATGTCCTCGAACTGGATGACGAACATGCGGTTGGGAGCGGCGCCGAGGGTGTCGTAGTAGATGTCGCCGCACTCTTCGGGGTCGAGGTCGTCGAACCAGGGGGCGATGAGAGGGTTGCCGGCCCAGCCGTCGCTGAGGCAGTCGGCGTCGCCGTGAGGGATGGGGTTCTCCTGCCAGTTGTATTGATCGTTGCAGGCGTTGCCGGTATCGAAGCTGAGGACGCCGTTGGTGCCGATGTCGAGTTCCGTGTGGTTGGTGTCGAAGAAGTTGAAGGTGAACGGCAGGGAGACGGTGTCGGCGCAGTCATCACAGTCGTTGCCGGGGATGAGGGTCCCGGTGCCCGTGATGTCTGTCCAATTGAAGGTCGCGATGGGGTCGGGCGCGTTGTTGTCCAGCCAGACATAGCCGGACGCATTGGGGCCACTGGTATCGGCGCGGACGGTCGCCAGGCCGAGGGCAAGGGCTGCGACCGCGAGCGTCGTCAGGACGGCGACGAGCAGTATGAGGGAGGCGGTGATCGCTGTCGCGGGCAGATCCTTCATTCCCAATCCCCTTGCGTGAAATAGGCGCAGACCACGTGTTACAACAGATATTGGCGCTGTGTCAAGCGCCATGTTGGTCTAGGGGGCTGAGGGTAGCCTAGTCTATGTTGTGTCATCGCCGCCGGAGGCGGCGGACCAGGCGCGACGAGAAGGGGGACGGCGTGAACCGTCCCCCTCACTGCTGGCGATATGGACTGGGTAGGGCTAGCGGGCGCGCATTCGCTGATAGGCGAACCAGAGCCCGCCAGCGCTCATCGCCGCGATGGCGGCGGCGATAGCGGCGAGCAAGGGCAGGCTGCTGGAGCCGCCGTCAGAGGGGGGGCCGCCGCTCTCGGGGAGAGCCTGCGGCTGCTCCGCCTCCTCCAACGCCACTGGGGTGGGTGTGGGTGTCGGGGTGGGCTCCGGCGTGGGCGCGGGCGTAGGCGTAGGCGTGGGCTCCGTCCAGGTCTTGGTGGCCGTGTCGCAGCGCTCTTGCTCCTGCTCGTCAAGGAAGCAGGCCTCGATTGTGTCGGTGCCGGTGCCGCCGTCACCGCTGTAGGTGAAGGTGGCCTCACCGTTGGTGTCAGTGGTGTCCTGACCGCTGTCCCCGGCGTTGGGCCCGTCGGTCACGTCAAAGCTGACGTCCACATCCGGGCTCGGGTCGCCCAGGAGGTCGCTAACGGTGGCAGTGACCGTGTGGCTGGTGCCAATATCGTTGGTGGCCGTCTCCGGCGTGAGGCTGATCCCGGCCACGGGGACGGCGCAGGGCAGGTTGTCCGGATTGAAGGGCTGCTGCAGCTCTTGGAGCCAGATCTTAGCGAGATTGCCGTCGGGAGTGGTGGAATCCGGAACCAGGCTCGGGAAGAGGTAGTCCACGTCCAGCCCGTTGTAGATGATCAGGCCCACGCTACCGACTGTGCCGAGGCGGGCGTAGGCGTGGACAGGGCCGGTCACCTGGTTGAAATTGGTGCCCGACATGTCGAGGCACCAGTTGGGGTCGAGAGTGACCATGACGTTCATGTCACCCACGGCATCGGTCTGGCTCCCCAGCAGGCCGGCATCGATGAAGTGAGTACCGGCGGCGCTCGTGGAGAGGGTGTTGTCCTCCACGATGTTCAGTGTCCCCTGAGCGCCCGCAGCTCCGGGGTTATTGGTCGTGAAGGGAAAGGGGAGCCAGGAGTAGTCGACAGCCCCGCCGAAGGTGCACTCGCTGTCGTAGATGATCAGCTTGTTGCCGCCGGCCACGAAGTCAACCAAGTCGGTGAGCTGGCCGGAGGTGAAGTTGCCGAGGTTGCAGCCCAGGCCAGGGCTGGCCACATTGAGGAGGACGGTGTCGAACGCTGCCAGGTTGGCGGCATTGACGTCGGCCACCGCGAGATTGGTGAAGTTGAAGGCGCTCAGGTCGCCGGTGGTGGTCGGGAAGGTGCCGCCGTTGATGACAGTGGGGGAATCGATGACGGCCACGTCCACGGACTGTGCTGGGTGCGGGTCGGCGTCTGCCGTACGGAGGCCATAGCCACCGGCCGCCAGGAACGCCAGGGCGGCGATGAAGAGCGCCGCCAGCAGGCCCAGGCCAACAGGCATAGAGAATCTTCGAACATGAGACATTGACAACCCTCCTGGTACTACAGAAACGACAGTGGATATAGCACTGGCAGTTAATACAGGCTATTCTTTGTATACATGACTGGGAGGGGCTGTGTCAAGCAGGCGCCGGTGCATGCTTGAGTCGAACAGGGAAGGATGAGTCTGGGGCGACTTGTGGCGAGGTGAGGAGGGTTGGGGAGGGCCGCTAGCGGGCTGGCAGCGGGTGGGGTGAGGGGGAGGGGCGACGGCGGTGGTCAGCGGCGGCGGCCTGGTCGTAGGTCATGCGGTAGAGGCGGGCATACAGGCCATCGCGCGCCAGCAGTTCCTTATGGGTGCCGCTCTCAGCGACGCGTCCCTGGTCCAGGACGACCACTCTGTCAGCGCCGCGGACGGTGGAGAGCCGGTGGGCGATGACGAAGGAGGTACGGCCCTTGAGCAGCCGCTTGAGGGCGCGCTGGATCACCACCTCCGTGCGGGTGTCGACGTTGGCGGTGGCCTCGTCCAGGATGAGGATGCGGGGGTCGGCCAAGACGGCGCGGGCGAAGGCGATGAGCTGTCGCTGGCCCTGGGAGAGGTTCTGGCCGCGCTCGTGGAGGACGGTGTCATAGCCTTGGGGCAGGCGCTTGATGAAGGCGTGGGCGCCGACGGCGCGGGCCGCCTCTACGATCTCCTCGTCGCTGGCTTCCAGGCGGCCGTAGCGGATGTTCTCGCGGACGCTGCCGGAGAAGAGGAAGGGGTCCTGGAGGACGATGCCGAGCCGCCGCGCCAGCGATTCCCGCTTCACCTGCCGGACATCTCTGCCGTCGATGAGGAGGCGGCCCTGGGTGACGTCGTAGAAGCGGGCCACGAGGGAGGTGAGGGTGCTCTTGCCGGCGCCGGTGGGGCCGACGACGGCAACGGTCTCGCCGGCGTGCACGTCGAGGTTGATGTCGTGCAGCACCTCCACGCCGGGGACGTACTCGAAGTGGACATGATCGAAGGCGACCTCGCCGCGGATGTCGGGGAGGTCC
>CAYFYG010000081.1:0-4954 GCA_964347225.1 uncultured Dehalococcoidia bacterium
AGAGGATGTCGACGGCCTGCGCGCCCTCGCGGTGGCCGCCCTTCAACAGCACGGCACCTGCGCCGAGAGCCACGATCTCCTCTGCCGCCCGGCGTACGTCGTTATCGGAGGCGATGCTGCGGCCGGAGAGCACCTCGGCCTCCGGCAGGTTGGGAGTGACGACGGTGCACAGGGGGAGGAGGTCGCGGAGGGCGGCGACGGCGTCGTCGCGGAGGAGGCGGTGGCCGCTCTTGGCCACCATCACGGGGTCCAGCACAAGGTTGGGCAGGCCGTGCTCGCGCACGCTGGCGGCGACCACCTCGACGATGGGGGCGCTGGCCAGCATGCCCGTCTTGACGGCGTCGGGCCGGATGTCCGCCACCACGGCATCGATCTGGGCGGCGACGATGTCCGGAGGCACCTCGTGGACGGCGGCGACGGCGAGGGTGTTCTGAGCAGTGACGGCGGTGATGACCGAAGTGCCGTAGACGCCGAGGGCGGCGAACGTCTTGAGGTCGGCCTGGATACCGGCTCCGGCACTGGAATCGGAGCCGGCGATGGTGAGGACGGAAGGCATGGCACCACCCAACCTAGCCTCGACGCGGGGCGAGGGTCAAGCCCGCCCGCAAGCGGGGCTGCCACCGCTGGCGGGACTGCCCTATAATGGGTCGGCGAAGGAGGCAGCTATCATGGAGCAGATACGCGTGCGCACCGGGTCGGCCCAATGCCTGGAGGACATCACGGCGCAGGTGACCGAGGCCGTACGGCGGTCGGGCGTGGAGGAGGGCATCTGCCACCTGTTCGTGACCCACACGACGGCGGGGCTGACGATCAACGAGAACGCCGATCCCGACGTGGGGCGCGACCTGCTGGAGAAACTGGAGGCGCTGGCGCCCAGCGACGCCCGGTATCACCACCTGGAGGGGAATGCCCACGCCCACATCAAGTCGAGCCTGGTGGGGCAGTCGGCGGCGGTGCCGGTGACCGGGAGGCGGCTGGCGCTGGGGCGATGGCAGGCGGTGTTCTTCACGGAGTTCGACGGCCCCCGCGAGCGGGAGGTGCTCTTGACGGTGGTGGCGGCTCGCCCCGCCGAAACGCCGGCCGGGACAGTTTCCCCAAATAGACGGGCAGACCCATGAGCGAGCCAGACCGTTCGACAGGCGCGGGACAGAGCCTGGAGCAGCCGGTTGAGGAGGCGACACGGCTCATACATCTGGCCAAGCACGTGGTGGCCCTGGTGGGCGCCGGCCACTCCGTGGAGAGCGGCATACCGCCGTTCCGCGGGCCGGGCGGCCTGTGGACCAAGCACGGCGAGCCGGACATGCGGGGCTTCCAGCGCTTCATGGAGAACCCCAAGCAGTGGTGGGAGCAGCGGATCAGCGGCACCGACGGGTACCAGGAGCTGATAGACGCTCTGGCCCGGGCGAAGCCCAACCCCGGGCACATCGCGCTCAAAGAGATGGAGGACCTGGGCTACCTGAAGCACATCATCACCCAGAACATCGATAACCTGCACCAGGAGGCGGGCAGCCGCGCTATCAGCGAGATCCACGGCAATCGCACCAAGCTGCGCTGCCTGGGCTGCGGCCAGCGCTGGCCCCTGGATCAGTTCCCCATCGACGAGTTGCCGCCCACCTGCCCGGACTGCGGCGGCGTCGTCAAGACCGATACGGTGATGTTCGGCGAGCCGATACCCCGCGACGCCTTGGAAGAGTGCATCCGCCAGACGGAGATGTGCGATTGCATGCTGCTGGTGGGGACCTCGGCGACGGTGTACCCGGCGGCCGGGTTCCCGGTGGACGTGAAGCGGGGCGGCGGCAGACTCATCGAGGTGAACCCCCACGAGACGCCGCTCACGGAGCTGTCGGATGTGGTGCTGCGGGCCCGGGCGGGGGAGTCGCTGCCGCTGGTGGTGGCGCGCCTACGGGAGCTGGGGGAAGCACGCTAGAACACGGCAATGAGCGAGGACGAGAGGTTCATGGCCATCGCTCTGGAGGAGGCCCGCCGGGCGCTGGGCGAGGGCAACCGGCCGTTCGGGGCAGCGGTGGTGCGGGAGGGGCGCGTGGTGGCGCGCGGCCGCAACCTCATCGAGAGCGAATGCGATCCGACCGCCCACGCCGAGGTGGTGGCGGTGCGCAACGCCTGCCGGGCCGTCGGCGCCCTGAGTCTGGAAGGAGCGACGTTGTACACGACCTGCGAGCCCTGCCTGATGTGCACCTCCGCCATCCTGTGGGCGAAGATCCGCCGCGTCGTCATCGGCGCGACCTGGGCGGACGCGCCGAGGTCATTCGACAGGGAGAAGTTGGCGTTGTTCGACGTACTCGGCCGGGGCAAGTACCGGTTCGAGTACGAGGTGGGCGTGATGCGCGAGGAGTGCGTGAAGCTGTACGGAGGGTAGGAGATGGAGGCGCTTGAGGGCATACGCGTCCTCGACGTGACGATATGGCAGCAGGGGCCGATGACGACGGCGATGCTGTCCGACTGGGGCGCGGACGTGGTCAAGATCGAGGGGCCGGACTCGCCGGACCCGGGCCGCGCGGCGATCCGCTACGAGGCGAGGCCGGGCGGCGTCAACGCCTACTTCGAGACGCACAATCGCAACAAGCGGGGCATCGTCCTCGACCTGAAGAGCGACCGCGGGCGCGAGGTGTTCCACCGCCTGGTGGAAGAGGCCGACGTGGTGGTGCAGAACTTCCGGCCGGGGGTGAACGAGCGCCTGGGCATCGACTACGAGACGCTATCCAATATCAATCCCGGCCTCATCTACTGCTCGGCGTCTGGGCTGGGGCTCAAGGGGCGGGACGCCGGAAACCCGGCCCTGGACCCACTGGCGCAGGCGCGGGGCGGGGTGATGAGCGTGACGGGGGAGCCGGAGACGCCTCCTACGCGCACGTTCAACGGCTTCGCCGACCAGATCAGCGCTTTCCTGCTGGCGTACGGAATCGTCCTGGCGCTGTTCCACCGCGAGCGCACGGGCGAGGGGCAATCGCTGGACGGCTCGCTCCTGCAGGGGACGATCGCAGCCCAGGCGTTCAACGTCACGAGCTACCTGACCACCGGCACCTACGCCGGTCAGCCGATGCCGCGCATATCGCGTCGACTGACCAGCCCTCTGTGGAATCACTACAAGGCGAAGGACGGCAAGTGGCTGATGCTGGCGATGGCGCAGCCGGGACGCTACTGGCCCACCTTCCGAGAGGTCATCCGGGAAGCCACCGGCGAGTCCCTGGAGCCGGAGGCACTGGACATCGACTGGATGCGGATGCACGCCGTGGAGCTGATGGGTCTCATCACCAAGCTGGACGAACTGTTCGCCACCAGGCCAGCGGAAGAGTGGGTGGAATTGCTGCGACGGCACGACATGGTCGTCGAGGCAGTGCAGGAGTACGGCGAACTGGTGGACGACGCACAAGTGGTGGAGAACGAGATGATAGTCACCCTGAACCACCCCTCCCACGGGCCGATGCGGATGGTAGGCCCGGCGGTGAACCTGGACGGCACGCCAGGCAGCATCCGGCGGGCAGCGCCGGAGTTCGGGCAGCACACGGAGGAGGTACTACTGGAGGCGGGGTTTTCTTGGGAGGAGATAGAGGACCTGCGCAGGGAGGGGGTCATTGGCCCGCGGGTCGCTGAGGCGAAGAGGACGTAAGCGCGTGCGGGCGGCCTGAAGGGCCGCCCCTAGTCGCCGGAGCGGGGGCTCGACTTAATCATCTCCCGCAGCTTGCGCAAGGTGCGGAAGAGGATGACCCGTACGTTAGCCTCGCTGAGGCCCATGATCTTGGCGATCTGGCGGTTGGTGAGCTCGGCATCGAACTTCAGGGAGACGATGTCCCGCTCGCGTTGGGGGAACGTCTTCAGGCAGTCGATGACCGCCGACACCTCCTCACGCACCAAGATCTCATTCTCGACGGAGATGTTGGTGGCGACCACGGACTTGAGGATGTCGGGGTCGACAGCGGACTCGCGGCCTCGTTTGCGGGCGTGGCTGATGACTATGTTGCGAGCGATGGTAAACAGCCAGGTGGAGAAGGCCTCATCGTTGCGCAGGGAGCCCATCTTGAGGAAGGCCCGCTCAAACACCTCGGCGACGAGATCCTCCGCCTCGTGGACATTGCGGACGCAGCCGTAGACGTAGGCGAAGACGCGGGGGAAGAACTGCTGGTACTTATCTGCGAACTGATCAAGACGGCGGGCCGCCCGGCGGGCGCCGCCGGTGGCGGAGGAGGGGAAGAGCCTGGGCAGGGATGGCATCGTCTCGGGGTGCGTTCTCGAGAAAACCTAGCGTTCGCTAGGTAGGGTGCTGGACATTCATCCTGATTAGGTGCATAATATCACTCGAATCTGGTATCCGAACAAACCAAAGTAGTTTCTGGGTTCGGGACATTGGCATCTGAATATCGGGCCTTTAGAGGTTTAATGCAGAATTTCAATTCTGTACTGGCAAGGTTAGGATAAGGTGGGCTTCACAAGGGTGTCAAGGCTCTGCGAGACAATAATCGGGGAAAAACACAGCAGGAAGGGTGACCTGAGAGGGGCTGGCGCAAGCGGATCGGCCCTCCTTGGCCACCCCGGGAGACAGTGCAATGCCTAAGAGATGGAACTTTCTGAGCAATTACGGACTGGTGCTGACGCACCTTTTCCAGAACCCTCGCGCCACGTTGCGCGAGATCGCTCGCGGCACTGACCTCACCGAGCGGGCCGTGTACCAGATCGTCCGCGACTTGGAGGAAGGCGGCTTCATCGAGAAGAGGAGGGTGGGCCGCCGCAACATCTACACCATCAACGAGGGGGCGCTGTTCGGCTACCCGGTATACGGCGAGTTGAACATCGCACAGATGATAACGGCGCTGCGCCGGATCCTGGAGGAGCGCAGAACCGGCACCCCCGCCTAGCCACCTACCCGCCCATCTCTATGAGGGGCATACCGCAGCGGCGGCTGCCCCGGACGAACATGTACGCTACCATTTCGCAGCCC
>CAYFYG010000082.1:0-4467 GCA_964347225.1 uncultured Dehalococcoidia bacterium
GTGGTGCGCACCGTGAGCCCGTCCTCTAGTCCTTCTCCTCTTCCCCAGCCTTCTTCAGTCGTTCGATCTCCGCCTTCACTTCGGTCAGTTCCTCCTGCAGCTCGTCGCGGTACTCCTCCAGCATGCGGACGTACTCCTGCCGGCGAGGGAACCGCCAGGCGCTCCGGAACCAGAACCCAAAGGGAGGGGCGAACCCGAAACGGAACCAGCGACCGCGCATGTGAACCACCCCTATTGCGGTGCGAGGGCCGCCACCCTGTCACGCTGGGCTGCGACGGCCCTCGTCAGCTCTCCCGCCTGCTGCTTGAGCACCGGCGATTGTAGCACGGGCCTATCTGACCGTCAACGAACTCTGGCCGCTCAGCCGGACCGTCAACGCCGGGAAGCGCGGGTCCCTACCCCGGCCCGAACTCGTCCACCACCGCGATCGCGTAGGAGGCCTGCTCTCGGCAGGCGTCGCACTTCACGCACTTCCCCTGGTCGATGTGGTAGCGACCGTTGTCCCGCACCACGGCCTGCGTCGGGCACACCGCCTCCGCCAGAGGTAACTCGTCCGAGTGATGGATCACCTCGTACCGCACCAGGTCACGGCAGACCTTGGCGGGACAGCGCCTGTTGTGCAGGTGCTCGTTGAACTCGTCCTCGAAGAAGCGGAACATGGACATCATGGCGGTGGGTGCGGCCTGGCCGTGGGCGCAGTTGGCGTAGCGCATCGTGTCTGCCAGCAGGCGCATGATCTCCCGGTCGGAGCTGCGACCTCGGCCCGCGGCTATGCGCCGCAGGATCTCCAGCAGGCGGCGCGTACCACCGAAGCAGGTGGTGCAGCGGCCGCAGGACTCGTCCTCAGCGAACCACTCGAAGTAGATGGCGAGATCGACGATGCAGTTGGAGTCGTCGATTGCCACCAGACCGCCCGAGCCCATGAGCATGCCCCGCTCGCGGAACGGGTCGGGCTCCAGCTTGATCCCGATGTCACTGGCGGGGATGATGCCGGAGAGCGGCCCGCCCGGTTGCACGCCCTTCAGGGCGCGGCCCGCCGGCGGCCCGCCGGCGGCCCCTATCACGACATCGCTCACGGGTGTCCCGAACGGCACCTCCAGGATGCCCACCCGCTGCACCTGCCCCGACAGCGAGAACATCTTCGTGCCCTTGTTCTTCTCCGTGCCCATGGAGGCATACCAATCGGCGCCGTGGCGAAGGATGAGGGGGACGCTGGCGTACGACTCGACGTTGTTGACGTTGGACGGCTTGCCGAACACCCCGGCCTGCGCGGGGAAGGGTGGCCGGATCTTGGGCATGCCGCGTGAGTCCTCGACGGAGGAGATGAGGCCCGTCTCCTCACCACAGACGTAGCTGCCGGCCCCGAGCACGACCTCCATGTCGAAGCCGAACCCGGAGTCGAGAACGTTGTCGCCGAGCAGCCCCCGCTCGCGCGCCTGCTCGACCGCCTTTTCCATGCGCTCCGCCGGCAGCGGGTACTCCTCGCGGATGTAGACGATACCGCGGGAGGCGCCGGTGGCATGACCGCCGATGACCATCCCCTCGATGATCAGGTGCGGGTTGCTCTCCATGAGATTGCGGTTGACAAAGGAGCCGGGGTCGCCCTCATCGGCGTTGCAGATCATGTACTTGGGCGTGTTCTGGGCAGTGCGCAGAAAGTCCCACTTCCGCCCGGTGGGAAAGCCCGCGCCGCCGCGGCCCCACAGGCCGGACTCCGACACCTCGGCGATCACCTGCTCGTCCGTCATGCTCAGGGCCCTGGCCAGCCCCTCGTAGCCGCCCCGGGCAATGTAGTGGTCGATCTGCTCCGGATCGATGACCCCGCAGTTGGCCATGAGCCGCCGCACCTGCAGGCCGAAGAACTCCAGCGAATCCAGCGGCGGCACGCCGTCCAGCGGTTCTTCCGCGAGGACCCCCAGCGCGAGTTCGGAGACGATGCCGTCGGCCGCCACGGCCTCCTCGATCAACTGTGGCACCTTGTCCGCCGTGACCCTGCCGTAGAGGACCGCGGGCTGGCTCGGGCGCGCCACCTCCACGACGGGCTCCGCGTAGCACAGACCCCAGCAGCCGGTGACCATCACGTCCGCCTCCAGACTGCGGCTGGCCAGTTCGCTGCGGACGGCATCCAGCGTCTCCTGGGCGCCGGCCGCGCGGGAGCAGGTGGTGAGGCCCACCTTGATGACCGCACGCTGCGGCTCCGTAACGCCGCCCCAGGACTCTTCGGCCTTGGCTCTGATCTCCTCGTAGGCGGGCATGTCAACGGCTAGCCGGATGGCGGGCGTCGGCGGCTACGCCCCTCCTTCCTCCGGCTCATCAGACGGCTCGGCCTCAGCGGACTCCTCGCCGGCAACAGGGGCTGGCTGCGGGGGAACCCCGCCTTTGATCTCGCGGGCCAGCTTGATGGCGTCGCTCACGGACAGCGGGCCGACATAGCGGCCCTCCAGTCGCACCAGGGGCGCCAGGTGGCAGGTCCCGTCGCATTGGACAAGCCGCAGGCCGACGGTGCCGTCCTCACTGTTCTCGTTCATCCCGCAGCCGAAGACGGCTTCCAGGGCGCGACGCATGTTCATGGCGCCCTTGAGCAGGCAGGCGGGCCCGCTGCACCACTCCACAGTGGACTGCGCGGGCGGGATGGTGCGGATTTCCGAATAGAAGTCCAGGGCCCCGTAGAGCATCGCCGGCGTGGTGCGGAACCTGGCGGCCAGGACCGGGATCGCCTCAGGAGGCACATAGCCATACTCGTGCTGGATGCGGTGGAAGGCGGTCAGGAGATCGGCGTTGTCGGGCAAAAGGTCGCCAATGAGATCCAGCACCTTCGCCGCGAGGTCAGCGAGAGGCTCGACAACGGTGTAGCGAGACGAGTGCGCCGGCCCGGCGGTGATCTTGGTCATATCCCGACTGCGGTTTCTAGTGACTCCAGCCTGGGGCTGCGAAACGGACTTTGTGTCAAGCTTCACACATGATACACGGGGCAAACCGGCACGGGCAAGGTTGACCGCGAGCCCGCCTGCAGGTCCTGCAACCCGCCTACCGGAAGCCGAAATCGCTGAGGGGGAAGCGGCGCACCTGATTCGCCGCGCCTTCGGAGACGAAGACGAACTGCCGCTCGGCATCGTAGGCGATGCCGCGGGGGAAGGCCAGCGGCGCGCCGCCCACCGAGTTCAGAGCGGCGACCACCCGGCCGACCTCATTCAGCAGGAGGATGCGGCCGTGGGCGGGGTCGCTGGCCAGGATGCGGCCGTCGGGCAGGGCCGCCAGGTCCGGCTTGTTTGCCGGATCCAGGTCCTCCCACTCCTGGATAGGATAGCCAGCGATGGGCGTCAACTCGCCATCCAGGCGCTGGATGCGGGCGTTCCCGGCGTCTGCGATGAGCATGTGGCCCAGAGTCCCGTCGAAAGCTATCCCCACAGGCTCGCGGAACTGGCCCAGGCCCGTGCCCCAGCCACCCACCGTCCCCAAGAGCTCCCCGTCCGGCGAGAACTTGCGGACGCGGTGGGTGCCCGTGTCGGCCACCCAGACATCGCCTTCGCCGTCTACGGCGATGGAGCGCGGCCCCCACATCTCATCGTCGCCCGGGTTCAGGAGGTCCCTCGTCGCCTTCCCCCAGGTGGCGACAAAGTTCAGGTCCGCGTCGAATTTCTGCACCCGGTGGTTCCAGGTATCGACCACATAGATGTTGCCCTGGGCGTCCAGGGCGAGGTCAGCGGGCTGATTGAACTCGCCCTCGCCGCCACCCGCCGTCCCGGTCTCCTTCAGGAAGCGGTTTTCCGAGGAGAACTTCTGAATGCGATCGTTCCCTGAGTCCAGCACGTAGAGGTTGCCATCACTGTCCACGGCAAGGCCGGAAGGGTCGCTGAAGGTCGCTGGCGCGTCGCCACCCGGACCGATGATGACACGCCCTTCGATATCGGGGCCGGCGGTCGGATCGTAGATCAGCGGGAAGTAGGCGGTGGACCAGACGGCTGCCGAGTAGACGGAGTCCAGCCCCCGTGGAGGCTCCCGGTCGCGGAAGAAGCGCCACCACGTCTCCCAGGTGTCGCCGCGGACGAGGCTCTCGCCGAAGTCCCGCATCGCCACCCACAGGTTCTCCTTATCGCGGCCGATGCCCCGGTAGACCTCGGGGAACCACCAGCGCAGGCGGTACGGCGCTGGCTCCTGATAGCGATCCAGGAATGGCTCTACCCTGCCCTCGTTCTCGCGAGCGATGAGCAGGACGGCGTCCTCCGGGGGGCTGAACTCGTCGCCGATGTTCTCGTACGTGACGTCGGTGTAGTCACGCAAGTACCAGGCCCAGGGCCATGTGTAGCCGTTGTAGTTGTCCACAACCAGGGGCAGGTCGCGGCCGCGGCCGCTGGTGCGGGCAACCAGTTCGATGCGGTCCGTGACTTCCGGCACTTCGGGGGAGGTCTGAGTGTAGACCAGCATCTCCCTGGGAACATCACCGTGCTCGCTGGGAAAGTCGCCGTG
>CAYFYG010000083.1:0-2668 GCA_964347225.1 uncultured Dehalococcoidia bacterium
GATGCGTTCCGCAGCGCCGTGGACTATAGCAAGTCCATGGACTACAACGTCCGCATGATCCTGAGCGCCGTGTTCGGCCTGCTGGGGGATGACGCGCTCTGGGGCTCCCTGTTCATGGAGTTTCACGCCCACGCCGCCCGCAACGAGCAAGTGCGCCGACGTCTCGGCTCGATGTACGAGGGGTGGCGGCAGCTCATTGTGGACATCCTGGGTGTCAGCCGGGAGACGGGGCGCATGCGCAGCGACGCAGATCTGGAGCTCATAGCCACCGTCCTCGTCGCCACGGTGGAGGGAAGCATCATCCAGGCCCGCGTGTCGCCGGAGACCGTCCGCCTGGACGAGATGTTGGAGCCGCTGACGCGGACGCTGAGCGAGTGGCTGACGGGCGAAGCCGGGCCGTAGCTACGCGTTCGCCCTGGCCGGGGCGGTCTCCCGCAGCGCCTCCAACATGCCCGACTGCACCGCCTCGCGGGCCACACGCTAGCTACTCTGGGACGAGGTCCCTTCCTCAGAGAACGCCAGCCTCCTGATCACAGCCAGCCCTGCGGCAAGTCCCGTCTTGTTCGGGTCGACCTCGGGGTTGTAGCTCGCCAGCGCCGCAGCTTTCACCTGAAGGCGCTGTCCAACCAACGACAGCGCGTTGTCCAGCTCCTGCGGATTTAGCCCGCCGGGCGCCGAATACTCGTTGGCCGGGCCAATTTCCGGGTCAAGGACGTCAAGATCGACGTGAACGTAGACACTCCTTACTCGACCGGCGAGGGAATCGAGGCGGGGTGTCAAGCCAGCAACGCCGCTGCTACGAATCTCCTCGTAGTGGCAAATGGCTATGGCGGATGTGCGGAGTAGTTCCTCTTCGGCGGGGTCAAGATCACGGACGCCCGCCAGAATGACGTTGGGTTCCGGAACTGGATTGAACCCGCAGATGGTCTTGGCCAATGCGATCCACGATCGTCCGACAGCGATGTTGAGGGAGAATCCGTCGAAGAAGCCGCTCTGTGTAGTTTCGGGCGTATGGAAGTCGCCGTGTCCGTCGAACCAGGCGACGCCAATGTTCGCAGACCCAAGGCCTGCCAGCGTTCCGAGGCAGCTGTTGCAGTTTCCGGCCAAGATCAAGGGAAAGCGTCCAGCAGCCACAGCTTCTCGAACCTTCTCTGCGAGGAGAGCGTTGACTTTGAAGATGGCGCCCACTTCGTGTATTGGCGATTCGTCAAGACGAACCGCTGAAACAACGACGTCATGGCCAGCTTCTCGGAGCACCTGTTCGGAGCCAGCATCGGCCAAACGGCTGGGGCCCGCTCCCATGCCTACGTCTCGGCGGCCAAGGTGGTAGGGGACAAGGATGAGATGTATGGCCACCTAGCTACCCATGTCCGCCAATTATGCTTTGGCCCTGGCCGGGGCGGTCTCCCGCAGCGCCTGCAACATGCCCGACTGCACCGCCTCGCGGGCCACACGCAGAGCGCTGACGATGGCCCGGGCGTCGCTGCGGCCGTGGCCGACGAACACCAAGCCGTTCACCCCCAACAGGGGCCCCGCGCCGTACTCCCTGTAGTCCATCTTCTTGCGCATCTGGTTGAAGGCCGGCATGAGGGCCAGTCCAGCCGCGGCGTACCAGGGCCGACTCTTGATGGCTGACCGAAGCTGGTTCATGATGAAGTCGGCCATGCCCTCCATCGTCTTGACGACGACGTTGCCGGTGAAGCCATCAGTGACGATGACATCGGCGACGTCGGTGGGGACGTCCCGCCCCTCTACGTTGCCGATGAAGTTCAAGCCGCTCTTAGCCAGCAGGGCATGGGCCTCCTGGGCCAGCGAACTCCCCTTCGTCTCCTCTTCGCCAATGTTGAGGAGCGCCACCTTGGGCCGCTCCACCTTCCACACGCGCTCCATGTAGGCTGAGGCCATCTGAGCGAACTGCAACAGGTAGCTGGGCTTGCAGTCCGCGTTGGCACCGATGTCCAGGAACACGGTGAGCTTGCCCGAGAGGGGCATCAGGCCCACCAGGGTGGGCCGCTCGATGCCCTTGATGCGCCCCAGATACATGATGGCGGCGGCCATTACGGCTCCGGTGTTGCCGGCAGAGACGAACGCCCCCGCCCGCCCCTCCTTCACCATGCGCAGGCCTACGACGATGGAGGAGTCCTTCTTGTGACGAGCGGCCTGGGCCGGCTGCTCGTCCATCTCGATCACCTCGGAGGCGGGAACGATGGTGACGCCGTCCGGCTTGGCGCCGTGTTTGGCCAGCTCCACGGTGATGGGCTCTGGAAGGCCCACCAGGGCGACGCGCAGGCCCAGCTCGCGGGCGGCCCGTACGGTTCCGGCCACGATCTCGCCAGGGGCGTTGTCGCCCCCCATAGCGTCAAGGGCGATTAGGGGGTCCTCAATCACGAGTGTACTCTACCGCAGCACAAGCCCTGCGGCATCCCCCTAGGCAGACCCTGAGCTACCCAGATGACTCGAACTCCTCCCGCATGCGTTTGCGCAGGTCGGCGTCCGTGAGGACGTCCACGGCGGTCATGGCGAGGGCCTTGGCCGAGTCCAGCAGAGCGGCGTGGGCGACATCGCTTGCGGCTATCTCGCGGAACTCGACGGTGTGGATGGGGATATCGGGCGGCGCCACGGCGATGGTGGGGTGGATGGCGGGGGCGATGGCGCTGACGTTGCCCAT
>CAYFYG010000084.1:0-13405 GCA_964347225.1 uncultured Dehalococcoidia bacterium
TGCAGCCGTGCCGGCTTCTCGAAGCCCTTCAGGGTAGCCTCTCCCTTGTCGGCGAAGGTGAAGCCCTTGCCAGCGGCAAGCTGCTGCACCACATCGGAGACGAGTATCTGCCCCGGCTCTGCTTGGTCGCAGATGCGCTTGGCAAGGTTCACCGCCGTGCCGAAGAGGTCCGCATCCTCAGCGACAGGCTCCCCCGCGTTCAAGCCGATGCGTACCCTCAGCGGCGTCTCGCCCTCAGCGATGGCCCGCTGGACAGCGACAGCACACTCAATCGCCCGAGAGGCGGAGGGGAAGGAAGCCATGATGCCGTCGCCGGTGTGTTTGGTCTCGCTCCCGCCCTGGGCCTTGAGGGCCTCACGGACGATGCTGTCATGGGCGCGGCGCAGTTCCTGGGCTTTGGCGTCACCGAGGCGGTCAGTCAGGGCAGTCGAGGACTCCATGTCGGTGAAGAGGATGGTGACCAGGCCGGAGGGGACCGGAGCGGAGGGAGCGGCTGGACTGCGGCCCTCGTTGAGAAACTGCCGGATAAGGTCCGCAATTTGCTGGTGATCAGGATAAGGGTAGTCCGCATCGCCCTCCAGGGCGACGAAGCGAGCGTCCGGAATCAGCGCGGCCGCCGCTCTGCCTGCCCCGAACGGTATGACTCGATCGCGACGGCGGTGAAGCACGAGGGTCGGCGCTTGGACCTGCGGCAGCAGCGGCCTGACGTTCAGGTCGGCGCTCGTGGAGTACTCCATGTATTGCGCTGCGACCTCTGATGCCACGGCCTCGCGGAGGAGATGGGAGTATAGGCGCACCATCTCGGGCCGCGCACTCGGGAATATGAGGTTGGCCAGTGCTCTTCGTGCCACTCCCCAGTTCTTGCGGATAAGGTCCGCCAGGACCCGTGTGGCCTCAGGCGCCCCGAAGTCCTCGCCGCACGAAAATACTGACCATAGAACCAGCCGCGAAACCCGGCCCGGATTCTGTGCCGCGTACGCTACACTGACTACCGCTCCGTCTGCGACTCCAAACAGATCGAACCGCTCCAGCTGGAGGTGGTCAACGACGGCGCTGAGGTCGGCAACATGGGCCCGTAAGGACAGGTCCTTAACCTGGCGCTGGGATGCCCCCTGCCCCCGACGATCAATGCTGACGGTCAGACGGTCCTGGGCAAGGGCGTCCCGAAAGGCGGCGCCCTCGGGCACCTTCGAGGTCAGATCCATGGTGGCCAGCCACCCTGCGACAGCCACCAGGGGCGGCCCCTCGCCCATCGTGGCATAGGCTATCCGGGTGCCGTCGGCGCTGGTGCAGAAGCGGATCTGAGGTTCCACCGCGTTGCCCCTCCTATGCGCAGTCAGCATAGCGCCGAAGGGGGCAGGCGTCAAAGCGAACGCAAGGGGGCCGAATCGCCAAAGGTTGCTGCGTAGAGACAGGCGGGAGAAGGTCCATTTGGCAGGCCGCGACGTATGTATAAGCGTAGGCAGGCCACAGAAGTTGAGAAGGAGGGTCACCTTGCCCCTGTACATGGATACCCATCGCGAAGTTGAGGGTCTTCACCCCGAAGCCTTGGCCGAGGCCCACCAGAGGGACCTTGCGGTGCAAGAGAGACACAATGTGAGGTACCTGCGGTACTGGTTCAGTGAGCAAGAGCGCCTTGTGCACTGCCTTGTGGAAGCGCCCAGCAAAGAGGCCGCTGAGGCTGTTCACCGTGAGGCGCATGGCTTGACAGCCAACGACATTGTGGAGGTACAGGAGGGGTCGTAGCGGGGTCGGCGCCTAATGGGGCGCGAACAGTGCAAGCCCGCACAAGCCCAGAAGGAGGTCACCAATGGCTGATCACGTAACGTTCTTCCGGATGAAGGCCCTGCCGGGGAAGCGGCAGGCGGTCATCGACCAGTTCGCCAAGTGGGAAAGGGAGCAGAAGGGGAAGGCGACCGGCTTCCTGCGGTCCGTCCTCGTAGTCAGTAACAATGGGTCGGACGACATCATGGCTGGCGTCCGCTGGGACAGCACTGACAACTACCGCGCCAACTCGGAGCGAGCCGAGCAGGGCGCCTGGTACCAGGAGCTGCGAGCGAACCTGGCGGCCGACCCCGAGTGGTTCGACGGGACCCTAGCCCTTGAGTCGCTGGCCTAGCAAGCGCTCTTCCTGACCGCGGCCCGGCCGCCGTCTTCGTCCCTACCACCTTCGGGCGGCGACCCGAAAGCGCGCAGTCTCTTGACGGCGTGAGGCGCTGCCCGAGTACCGGCGCCCGAACGTCGCATTTCCACGAGCGGCGCTCTTGCCGACGTCCTGCAACACGGCTGGTATAATCGCGTCGAACTACAAAGATGAACGACAAGGGCGTGACCGCAGTCCTCCTCCTCTCCTGTCCGGACCAGAAGGGCCTGGTGGCCTGCGTGTCCGACTTCCTCTACCGGAACGACGGCAACATCATCCACGCCGACCAGCACACCGACGCCGAGGAGGGGATCTTCCTTCAACGCGTCGAGTGGGAGTTGGCCGGCTTCCGCGTCCCCCGCGAGGAGATCAACGAGGCGTTCCGACCCATCGCCGAGCGCTTCGGTATGACCTGGAGGCTCCACTTCTCCGACTACCTGGCCCGCATCGCCGTGCTCGTCTCCAAGCAGGCCCACTGCATGTACGACTTGCTGGCCCGCCAGCGCATGGGGGAGTTCCGAGCGGAGATACCGCTGGTGGTGAGCAACCACCCGGACCTGCGGTCAGTGGCCGAGGGTTTTGGCGCGGCGTACCACCACTTCACGATCACGCGGGAGACGAAGGCGGCGCAGGAGCAGGCCATCATCGAGACGCTGGAGGCGCAGCGCATCGACGTCATCGTCCTGGCCCGCTACATGCAGATCCTGAGCGACGGGTTCGTCGCCCACTACCCCGGCCGCATCATCAACATCCACCACTCGTTCCTGCCCGCCTTCGCGGGGGCGCGTCCCTACCACCAGGCCTACGAGCGCGGGGTGAAGGTCATCGGTGCCACCGCCCACTACGTAACGGCTGAACTCGACCAGGGGCCGATCATCGACCAGGACGTCGTTCGGGTCAGCCACCGTGACTCCGTCGCCGACATGGTGCGCAAGGGCCGAGACCTGGAGAAGGTCGTGCTGGCGCGGGCGGTCGACCTCCACCTCCGCAACCGCATCATCGTCTACGGCAACAGGACCGTCGTGTTCGACTAGGTTCCTGCGGGCTTGCTGCCTAAGGCCGGAACTTCTCCCACATCACACGGGCCATCAAGGGCAGCGCGCGCAAGCCCTCCCAGCGGTGCTCCGCCTGGTACCGCTTCAGGCGCGTATCCAACATCTCCGGCGGAGTCGCTGGGGAGTGGTAGAAGGTGGCCTTGAAGCAATCGTCGTCTGGCCCGATGGCCCCTTCCGCGATCGCTATCGCTTGCAGCTCGGTTTCGGGCTGGATCCGGTAGCCTCGGCCCACCATGGTGCGGAAGGGGCGAATCGCCGAAGCCACCCGGAGCGTCTCCTCCACCGTCGCTGGCGTCTCTCCCGGCCCACCAAACATCAGGAAGAGAAAGCCATGGACGCCAGCCCGGCGCAGTACCGAGGCCCCCCGTACGACATCCTCGACCTGGAAGGGCTTGCGCGAGCTCGCAAGGACGTCATCGGACAGGCTGTCGGCGTACAGGAGCACGCCGTAACCCCCGGCCCGGCGGAAGAGCTCCGCGAATTCCTGGTCGATCTCCCCCGGCTCGAAGACGGCGCTCAACCTCAAGCGCACGCCCGCGGCGAGCAGCGCGCTCAACACCTCCTTGGCATGATCCAGCGGCCGGTTGAACCCAGCGTCCGCGAACATCACGGATCGTGCGCCTGCGCGCTGCAGGGCCAGCGCCTCCTCTGCCACCTGACGCGGATCCCTGAGCACCCAGCTTCGGCCAAACGTCCGGTGGTAGTCGCAGTAGACGCATTCAAACGGGCACCCAGTCCGCACCACCAAGCCACACTCAACAAGGGTCGTTAGCGAGTGCCGGTAGGCACGCAGGTCGATAAGATCCCAGTTGTCGAACTCGGTATCGGCATATCCGCGGATCGCGAAGGGGTTGCGCTGGATGCCGTCCCCGTTGCGATAGACCAGGCCCGGCACGCTGAGGTCGGGCTCGCCCGCGGCGAGCGACGTGACGAACCGCGAGATCGGGGCGAGATCAGCGCCGGCGATGCCGTAGTCGGCGTCGAGCGACTCCAGGAACTGATCCGGAAAGGTGGTGAAGGCTGTACCGCCGAGCAGCGTCGGCGTCGGCCAAGCCGTGTGAACGGCGGAAGCGATCGACCGGATGACCGGTAGAGGGTCGAATATGGCTGCCGGGGACTGGTTGTCAACGTTGCGGATCGAGTAGCAGACCAGGTCGGGCTTGAACTCCAGCGCCGTCCGGGCCGCCTCCAGCGCCGGTGATCGGGCGAACATGAGGTCGAGGAATCGTACCTCGTGCCCATCCCGCCGCAGTCGGGAGGCGACAAGTGAAGCGCCAAGGGGCGCGGGGGCAAACATGCGGTAGGTGTTGGTGTAGATCATCAGCACCTTCACCGTCCCCACCTCCATCCAAGGATGCGCACGTGTGCCATTGTTCCCGATCTTGACCGGCTCATCCCACTCGCTATTGCCCCTCCCTCCTCCGCCACTCGGAGATGCCTGCGGCGTGCTCCAGATCGTGAGCGGCGGTGATCTGGATGAGCAGGCGGCCGAACTGCCCCTCGGCAAGGGCCGAATCGGGGAGTCGGCCGACGGCCGCGACGATGGCCGCACGATCTGCGTCGAGATCTCGAACGACCTGCTCCAGCGGCAGATCGCGCCGCTGCGACATGATGGCCGCGTTGGCGGCATCGTAGTTCGCGCTCTCCAGGTCGATTGTCGCCAGGGCGGGCGTGTCTCCGCGGGCGATGCGCTCCAGATCGGCGAGCACGACCTCATCCCATGACGCCACGTGCGAGAGCACGTCCTTCACCGACCACTCACCCACCGCCCCCAACCGCGTCATCTGTTCGTCCGGCAATCCCTCGTAGCTTGCGCGTAGCTCGCTCCTCGCCTTCTCCAGCTCAGCGAGGAGTTCCTCTTTGTCGCTGTCTGACGTTGAGGCCATGCCATCCTTCCTACGAAATACCTTAGGCGACTTTGACGCGATCGCCCATCATGTTCAGTTTGTAGCGGCGGATCTGCTCGGGCGGTATCGTCCTGCCGTCCGGGTAGGCGAACACCAGCGCATCCTCGGGACACTGCACCACGCAGGCGCCGCACTGGACGCACCCGTCGCCGACGACGCTGGCCTTGTGCGCCCGGCTGTCGATCTCAAAACGATCCTTGGGGCAGACCTCGCGGCAAATGGCTCGTCCCTCGCACCTGTCCACGTCGAGGGCTACAGTGAGCAGCCGCTCCTCGTGCAGGCTGCCCTTGTAGATCGGCGTGCTGCCGGTTAGGTCGAGGCTTGTAAGAAGGGTGATGGCGAGGCCAGCCAGCCCCCAGCCGATGAGGGAGGTCCATTCCCACCCGCCCGCGAACCAGGCGTAGGCGGCAAGGGCCGCCAGGAAGAGGGGGAGAACCGTGAGGCTGGCGCGCAGCCGAGGGTCGAAGACGATCAGGTAGCGGGCCCAGCGCGGGCGACCGCCGTGTTGAGATCGAGCGTCTTCGGCCCCGGTCGGCCGGCCGAGGAGCCAGGGGAGGGCCCCGAAAGTGAACAGCGCGATGCCCCACACTGCGGCCAGGAACGGCAGCACAAGCCAGGGCCACCAGATCAGCAGAGGGACCAGAGGAATGATCGAGATCGGGAATGCCCACGCGGCCGCCATCTCCAGCCGCTCGCGCAGGTCGAAATGCACCGTTCGCATCCGGGCCGTCTTCTTGTAGTGGTTCGCCAGGTAGGCGGGGATATCCTCAGCATAGATCGGCCCGAATACGACGCGCCAGCCTACCTTCTCCTCGACCGCGGAGCGCTCCACACCGGTGGCGCTGAGTTGGGGCAGGATGAGACGGCGATGTTTCACCAAGTTCTCTATGCCGCTGGTCTTGACCACGGAGACGACGTCGTTGGCGGTGAAGTGGCCCCCTGAAGCCGCGCACCAGACGTTGATGCCCCGGCTGTTCGCCACCAGCAGATAGGCGTTCACCCCACGAAGGGCGCGGATCACGCGCCGCACGGTGAGACCAAAGTTGCAGGTCACGAGCACCGGCGAGTCGCTATCGGGGCGGCCCACACGGACCAACCCGGTCCTCACGGGGAAGGGCACCAGGCGGAGGGCGGTCTGGATCAGGTCGTTGAGGAAACCGACGGCGAGCCTCAGAGCTCTCACGATCTCTCCTCTAGCCCGCCCGCTCTTTGATGGCAGCGATAGTCTCGAAGCCGCCCAGGAGGCTCCGACGTGTCCAGAGTATCTGGAAGCCGGCATCGCTGATCTTCGACTGGAGCTGGGCCACGGCGTGAGTAGTGGTCTGCGTCAGAATGTAGGTCAGGATGACGAGCGGGAGGCGCAGCAGCAGGTGTAGCGCCCGTATCGGCCACGAGGGTACGACCTCGTCACCGATAATCAGACGGCCGCCTTCCGCCAGCAGGCGGTGGCACTGCCGCAGAACGAATCGCTGCTCGTCCTCCGAAAGCTCGCTGAAGGCCAGGCTGCTCACGATGGTGTCGAAGCTTCCCGCTTCGAACTTCTCGTCCAACTCCATCGCGCTCATCTCGAGCAAGGTGATACTGTTCTCCAGCCCCGCTTCGTTTACCTCTTGGCGGGCGATGTCCAGCATGGCCGGCGAGATGTCGATGCCCGTGACCCGAGCCTCCCGGCGGGCGCAGGCCAGGGCCAGCCCGCCCGTCCCGCAGCCGATATCCAGGACGCGGGTGCCCTCGCTGGCACCACATCGCGCCATCTCCCGGTGGATGTGGCCGATTCGGCCCAGGGAAAGCAGCCGGATGCCGAAGTCATAGCGCCGGGGCGCCGACTCCAGCAGTCGCATCAGGACGAACGCGCTCATCTCGCGCCCGCTGGCCGCGCCCCTTGAGCGGCACCGTCGAGAAACGTCATCACAGCCAGCTTGGGGATCTCCTCTAGCTCGGGCCAGCTCCCCCCTGAACCCCAGTGCTGCACGTACAAGAGGGCCAGCATGCCCACGAACAGAAGAGCGAGCTGGCGGAGCGGCCGGTCGTTCCGCACTTCCCCCGCCGCGATGCCTTCCGCCAGGATCTCCTCTACCTTCTCCACATAAGGAGCAAGGTGCACCACGATCAGGGAATACGTCTCCTTTCGGAAGCTCATCACCTCGCGAACCAGGACTTTCTGGAACCCTTCGTCTTCGCGGAGTATCGCCACATCGGCGGCGGCCAGTGCCATCAGGCGTTCTCTCACCGACCCGCGCGGCCTGGCCGCAGCGTACCGCTGCACCGCACGCCGACAGCCCTCGGCCAGAACCTCGGCGAACAGCTCCTCCTTGCTCCGGAAATAGTTGTACAGGGTACCCTTCGCGAAGCCCGCGTCCAGAGAAATCGCGTCGACGTTCGCGCCATCCAGTCCGTCGCGCGCGAAATGGCGGGCGGCCGTCTCCAGTAGCCGTGCTCTTACCGTTTCTTTCTCTGAGGCGCTGATGCGAGACATAGCAGCTATGGGAATATGGGTGACTCCTCACCCATATTAATCTCCTTGAGCGTCTCCCGTCAAGTCCTGACCTAAGACGGGCGTGGGCAGTGCGCGATAAGGATGACTATGAGCCGAGGCGCTGGACGCTCGGATCTACTCGAATACCTTCTCGCCTTCTATCTCGGCGTCCGGCGCGTCCGCCTCGACGTCACGCACCGGCGTGCCCATCCCGAGCTCGTTGTAGTACTCATGCTGGATGAGGAGGTTCATGATCTCGTTGGTGCCGGTCCAGATCATAGAGAGCCGAGCGTCGCGGAGGAGCCGCTCGATAGGATAGACGTTGGTGTAGCCGATGCCTCCCATGATCTGCATGGCGTGGTTGATGACCTGCCAGGCCGTCTCGGTGGCGAACTTCTTGGCCTCCGATACCAGGCGGCGGGCGCGGCCCGGCTCGTCGCCACAGTCGACGGCGCGAGCGGCGGTTTCGACCAGAGCGCGGGCAGCGTCGAGCAGCGTGATGCTGTCGGCCACCTTGAAGCTGACCCCTTCGAAGCGACGGATCTTCTGGCCGAAGGCCTTGCGCTGGTTGCTGTAGCGGGCGGCGATCTCCAGGGCCGCCCGTGCGCCACCCAGCGTCCCAGCCGCGCTCGTCATCCGCTCGGGGATCATCATCTGGTTGAACACCAAAGCTCCCCGGTGCTCCCCACCGATGACGTTCTCAGCGGGCACACGGGTATCCCGGAAGTAGACGCGGCCGGTACCCCCGCCACGCATGCCGAGGAGGCCGTACACATGCTGGACCTCCACGTCCGGCCCGCGCTCCACAATAAAAGTGCTGAGGGACTCATGACCGGGGGCATCCTCTTGCGTCCGCGCGTACACCAGGAAGTAGTCCGCGCCCTCCGCACCGACGATGAAGCGCTTCTTGCCGTTGAGAACCCAGGTGTCTCCGTCACGGTGGGCGGTGGTCGTCGCACCGAAGAAGTCCGACCCGCCACGGGGCTCGGTGAGGGCCTCCGCCACGGTCAGCTTGCCCTCCAGAACCGGACGCAGCCAGCGCTCCTTCTGCTCAGGCGTGCCGAACACGTTAAGTGCCTCGCCCACGATGCTCACCAGGCTGTACAAGCAGGGCAGGCTGGTGCTGAGCACCCCGATCTCCTCCAGGGCCACGATCTCTTCGGCCCAGCCGAGCCCGCGCCCCCCATACTTTTCGTCGAAGCGCAGCCCCAGGAGCCGATGGCGAGCGGCGGCCTCAAGGAACTCTCGCGGGTAAGATACCTTCCCCGCGTCCATGTCCAGGATTAACTGGCGCGGCACCTCGTCGCGAACAAATGCCCGCACCTCATCTCGCAGATCCCTGCGAACGTCTGTGAGCAAAGCGTCTTGCATTGTCTTTCCTCCTCAGGCTAAGGATGCAGCGAACTCATCTTCTGGCCATTGCGTGGCGGAAGTCGCCCGACGCGACATCAGGCGAGCGTCTCCTTCCGCCACCTCACCTCCTACAGCCGCACCGGCTGGTCGAATCCCCGCAGCTTTGTCGAATTCCCGTGGCATCATCCCCTCACGATTCGCGAGCGGTGACCTCCTTACCCGACACAGAGTGTCGCACAACGCGCTGCTCTCCGGTTTCCCTCAGCCGCTGACTGGTTCTCTCCGATCTTTTCGGGCTGCCCAAGCGTCCTCGGCTTGCATCGCGCCACGCACGGCCTGAACAAGGGCAAAGCGGAGTGGCTCTGGCGGCAACGGAATGACTCTCCGGTTCACAAACGGCAGCTCTGTGAGTTCCGACCGCTCCTCCTGCAACAAGTCTCGCAGAATCTGTCCAGCCATTGTAGCGAGAGGCACACCCCATCCCATGTACCCCAGGCTATAGACCACCCGCCGGTCCTTGCCCAAATATCCCATGGCGGGGAAGAAGTCAAGAGGGAATGACACTGGGCCACCCCAGTGGTAAGCAGTGGGAATACCAGCCAGGCTGGGAAATATCTCGGCGATTCTCTTCTCCAGCAGCAGGCGCGCCGGTCGGTGTTGAGGGTGATCGATACCACCACCGTAGAAGTAGGCGATGTCCCCGACGCCCACGCGCAAACGATTGTCTGACGTCAGTCGGTAGCCGAAAGCGATCCGTCGCGCATCATATATCCAGTGGCGCCGATGCCAACCGATGGCAGCGAGTTGCTCTTCGTCCAAGGGTTCGGTGGCTACGGCGTAGACGAATAGCGGCAGGGTCTTGCCGCGTAGCTGGCGAATCTGACCGGAGAAAGCGTTGGTAGCGAGCACGACCTTGCCCGCAGCCACGCTGCCGCGGGGCGTCTCCAGTCGCAACCTCGGCTGGGCATGGATCGCCTCGACCGGCGTGCCCTCATAGATCTCCGCGCCCGTGCCCTCTGCCATGCTCTTCATGCCGCGCACCAGCTTCAGCGGGTTGAACACGCCACAGCGTTCCTCAATGCCCGCCAGGAAGAGGGGAGAGTTCACCGCACTCCGCACCTCCTCCCCATCAAGCCACCGCGCCTCTTCCATGCCGAACTGGTGCGCGAGTCGCATCTCAGCCTGGACGCGCTTGACCTCTGCCCGGTTGCAGGCCACCATCAGCAACCCGCTGTCCCCATACTCACAGTCGATGTCGTGCTCCTTGATGAGCCGGCCGACATGTTCGACCGCGCGAACCATAAATTCGTGAGCAGTACGCGCCCTCTCCAGGCCCAGTCGCCTCACAAGGGACGACAGGCCCAGTCCCAGCTGCGGTTTCAGGCAGCCACCGTTGCGGCCACTTGCCCCGTAGCCAATGTAGTTCGATTCGAGAACCACAACCCTCAAAGACGGATCGGAAAGCCGAAGGTAGTAGGCGGTGGAGAGACCTGTGTAGCCACCACCCACAATCGCCACGTCCGCACGGATATCGCTTTCCAATGCCGGGCTGCTTTGGTAGAGGGCACCTCCGTATGCCTCCAGCCAGTCGCCCTTGGACTGCTCGTCCCTCATGAGGGCGTCTCCTCTAGCCCTGCCACATCACCTCGTACAGCCGCACCGGCTCGTCGAACCCCTTCAACGCCGCCTCGCCTCGCTCGGCGAACAGGAACTGCTTGCCCGCCGCCAATTCTCGAACGACGATGGAGACAAGAATCTGACCCGGTTCGGCATAATCGCATATGCGGGCCGCGAGCTGGACGGCGGTGCCGAATAGGTCTTTCTCCTCCGCCACTGGCTCACCAGCATTGAGGCCGATGCGGACACGGATGGGGACGTCCGGGTTGGCTTCGAGGTGCTGAGCGAAAGCACGCTGCATAGCGATGGCAGCCTCCAGAGCGCGGCTGGCCGACGCAAAGGAGGCCATGATGCCGTCACCGGTGTGCTTGATTTCGGAGCCGCTATGGGCCTTCAGCGCGTCTCGCAAGATGGTATTGTGGGTGCGCAGCACGTCCTGAGCTTTCGCGTCGCCGAGGCCCCGGGTGAGCGTGGTTGAGCCCTCCATGTCGGTGATGAGGATAGTGTGAACGTCACCGGCCTCCAGACGCTCGGACTTCAGCGCCTGAGCGCGTCCCTCGTCCAGGAATTGAGTCAACCTCTCCAAGTATGAGGTGTCACCGAGGAATGCGTGATCGATATCGCCCTCCAGAGCGACAAAGCGGGAGTCCGGGATGAGGGCGGCAACGGCCCTCCCCGCGCTGATCGGCGCGTCCCGGTCGCCGTGCCGGTGGAGCACCAGCGTCGGCACCTTTACCTGGGGTAGGACCGGTCTGACGTCCACGGTCCCATAGAATTCGACGTGCTTCGCCGTGACCTCCGGCGACAGGGACCGGCGCAGGGAGTCAGAGAACCAGCTCTGCAACTCGGTCGGCCCACTGGGAAAGACGACCGTCGCAATGGCCCTCCGGGCCAAGCCCCAGTTGGCGCGGATCAATTCGATCAGGGCCAGGATAGCCCCCGGCTTAGCGAAATCCACGCCGCATGGATACGGCGACCACAGCACCAGTCGTGACAGCCGCTGGGGGTTCTGAGCCGCGTACGCAACGCTGATTGCTGCGCCGTCGAGCTGGCCCCACAAGTCGAACCGCTCCAGTCCAAGGTGGTCAACGACGGTCGCCACATCGGCGACCTGCGCATCGAGAGAGAAGTCATCTACCTCTCGTTGGGAGGCGCCCACCCCACGACGGTCAAAACTCACAAACAGACGGCCCCGGCTCACGCTCTCCAAAGGGGCGCGGCACTCGGGATACGTCCAGTCCCGTCCCATGTCGCCGCCCCACGGCGGAACAAAGACAAGAGGCGGCCCCTCCCCTAGAGTGGCATACGCGATACGGGTGCCGTCGGCGCTGGTGCAGAAGCGGATCTGCGGTTCCATCAGTCCTTCTCCCTATCGCGCCGCCAGCATAGCGCCACGGGGGGCAACGGTCAAAGCACACCCGCCGCTCGTGATTCGACAGGCTCGCCACGAACGGCGACGGACACCGCTATCCGGGCCGGCGAGGGCGCGGCGGCTTGCCCGGCAGCACCACGGTCACCGCAAAGAGGGCGAGGAGTGACCACAGCCAGGCGTCGTCGATCTCCACGGGGATCGTCCCGGCGATCATCAGCGCCACGATGATCAGCCCCGCTACACCTGCTCCCCTGCCCATGGCTACTCGAACTCCCAGCCGGGGCCGTCGCGGTAAGTGCGGAGCACCCGCCTGGCCACCACCATGCGGTGCACCTCGTCCGGGCCGTCATAGATGCGGGCGGAGCGCGCCTGTCGGTACATCGACTCCAGAGGCGTGTCGTCGGAGACGCCCAGCGCCCCATGCACCTGGATCGCCCGGTCGATCACGTCGTGCAGCACCTTGGCGCCCCAGAACTTGATGAGCGACACCTCCACGCGCGCCTCGTCGCCCTGGTCGATCTTGTTGGCGGCGTGGAGGGTCAGCAGCCGCGCCGCCTGGATCTCCGCCACCGAGTCCGCGATCCAGTTCTGCACCGTCTGCTTCTGGGCCAGGGTACCGCCGAAGGCCTCCCGCTCCAGGGCCCGCCGGCACATCAGGTCAAGGGCACGCTGCGATTGCCCCAGCCAGCGCATGCAGTGGTGTATGCGTCCCGGGCCCAGCCGCTTCTGCGCTATCATGAAGCCGTCGCCGGGGTTGCCCAGGGTGTTGGTCACGGGCACGCGGCAGTCCGTGTAGCGGATCTCGCAGTGGTTGCCCAGGGTCTCCCCCATCACCGGTACGTTGCGCACGATCTCGAAGCCCGGCGTGTCCGTGGGCACGATGATCTGGCTCATGCGCCTGTACACATGCCCTTCCGGGTCGGTGACACACATGGCGATAGTGAAGGACGAGCCGATAGCGCCGCTGATGAACCACTTGTGCCCGTTGATCACCCAGTCGTCGCCGTCCCGCACGGCCTTAGTTCGCAGCAGCGTGGGGTCCGAGCCCGCCACCTCCGGCTCCGTCATCGAGAAGCACGAGCGGATGTCGCCGTTGACCAGGGGTTTGAGCCAGCGCTCCTTCTGCTCCTCCGTGCCGAACTGCCACAGGATCTCCGCGTTGCCGGAGTCCGGGGCCTGCGACCCGAAAGCGAAAGGGGCGAAGGGGCTGCGGCCCAGGATCTCGTTCATGTAGACGTAGGTCATGAACCCGATGCCCATGCCTCCCGCCTCGGCCGGCAGGTGAGGGGCCCACATCCCCATCTTCTTGACCTTGCCCCGAAGCTCCTGCATCAGCGCCACCGCCTCGTCTCCTCCCTCCATCAGGAAACCCTCGTTGGGGTAGATATGCTCGTCCATGAAGGCCGTGACCTTCTGACGCATCTCCCTGATCTCCGGCGTCATCGTGAAGTCTGGCATCGGTCCACTCCCTTCCGGTCCGCT
>CAYFYG010000085.1:0-8956 GCA_964347225.1 uncultured Dehalococcoidia bacterium
GCGTCATCCACGTGGAGGACCAGATCTGCACGGGCTGTGGCGCATGCTCACAGACGTGCCCGACGCAGGCGCTGACGTTGGAACAGGAGCACGACTCCGTCTCCTTAGTCTTCGATCCCACCCTCTGCACGGGCTGCGGACAGTGTGAGCGGCGGTGCCCGGAGCAAGCCATCTCCGCCGAAAAGATGACCGATTTGGAGACTCTCGCCGCCGGCCGGGTACCTCTCTACCAGGATCGCGGCGAACGATGCGAATCGTGCGGTGCTGTGCTAGGGTCAAGCGCTATGCTGCGGCGAGTCCAGGAGCTGCTGTCCCACGATAGGGATGGTGGTCGGACCGCTGTCTCAACCATAGGCCGCTTCTGTCCCTCGTGTCGGCTGATTGGGATCCGGCAACAGGGCCAGTAATCCGCGCACGGACGGACCAATGAAGGCGTGTCATTGCCACAATACCCAGGCGTGACGCCAAATGAGCCCTGATCCGAATGCGAGGGATTCAATTGACCCGGTGCAGAGAGATCGCCTTCTCGCGTAGCCCCCGGCGTATGAGGGCATGATTGAAGCTGAAGTCGGTCAATGGCCGAGAAGGGGAATGCAGCTTGCGGCCACCGGGAAATGACCAGAATCCTCCGAACGGTCTCAGGTCGTCGGGATCTTGACGAGGCCTCTGGCCAGAGCATACCGCACCAACTGCGCCCGCCCACGCAGCTCCAGCTTCTCCATGATGCGTGTCCGATGCGTCTCCACCGTGCTCACACCGATGCACAGCTCGTCCGCTATCTGCTGATTGGTGTGTCCCAGGGCCACTAGACGCAGAACGTCCATTTCCCGAGGAGAGAGCCCGTCATTGTCAGCGGTAGCGCCTGGTGAGGAGGACCGCTTTAGGTAGGAGTCGATGAGGCGTCCCATCAAGGACGGGTAGACGAAGGACTCGCCTCTGTGCACGGCCCGAATGGCAGCAACTAGCTCCGTATCGGCAGCCTTCTTCAGCACGTAGCCAGCAGCGCCCATTTCCAGAAACTGACGGAGGTAGGCCTCATCGTCGTACATGGTGAGCACCAAGATTCGCAGCTCTGGTGCTTGCTGACGGATGCGGCGCGCAGCCTCCAGGCCGTTGAGGTCAGGCATAGCGATGTCCAGCAATAGGACATCCGGCTGAAGAGCAACGGCCCGCTCTACCGTCTCCTCGCCGGTGCTGGCCTCCCCCACCACTGCAAAATCGGGTTGCGCGTCCAAGAGCAGACGCAGACCGGACCGCAGCACGGCGTGATCGTCAGCGATGAGTATCCTAATTGGCTCCATCATCCTTGACCTCCAGGGGCGCTTCCACAAAAACAGCTGTCCCGTGCCCGGGGCGCGACTCGATGGTCAGGCTCCCGCCCACCAGCACAACCCGCTCTTCCATCCCGAGTATCCCTAGATCGCCTGCCGGCAATCCTGAGTGACGCGCAGCCGCCACATCGAATCCCGCCCCGTCGTCCTCGACCACAAGAATCGCTCGGCTGTCTCGCCGCTCCAGCAGGACGCTAACGCCGCGGGCCCGCGCGTGCCTGACCACGTTCGTCAGCGCCTCCTGGGCGATTCGATACAGGGCCGTCTCCGTCTCGGGGCTGAGCCTGGCTCCATCCAGACCGCCAGCGTCAAAATCCGCCTCCAGGCCATGCTTGCGTCCGTACTCGACTACGTAGCGCTCCAGGGCCGCGACAAGCCCCAGGTGGTCGAGGGTGCTGGGTCGAAGCTCCAGCGCCATATCCCTCACCAAATCCAGGGTGCGGGTGGTGAGGGAGCGGAGCTCAGCCGCCTTCGCCTGGCTAGAGGAGTCCGCGCTTTTATCCTCGATATGTTTGAGGCCCAGAAGAAGAGAAGTGAGCGTCTGCCCCGCCTCGTCGTGCAGCTCCCGAGCGATGCGCTTCCGCTCGTCCTCATGGGCCGCCATGACCTTGGCCAGCAGCTGCCTGCGCTCGGCCTCCTTTTCCTGCAACTTTTCGGCCATAGCGTTGAAAGCCACCGCCACCTGGCCCACCTCACGGTCGTCGGGGACATCCACCCGTTGCGACAGCTCACCCCGGCCCACCGCTTGGGCTGCTTCCGCCAGCCGGGACAGAGGGCTCGTCAGGAACCTGGCCAGAAGATAGCCCACCAGAAGGCTGACGAAGAGAACCCCGCCAGTCAGAGCCAGCAGGTTGAAGGTGAGGCTGCCGACCTGATCATGCAGGCGATCCTGCGAGAGGCCCAGACGGACCGTGCCGCGGGTGCCCCCGGCAACGGGATAGGCGGTATCCAGAACCTTGCCCTCATTGGTGCTGATGCTGGCGATTGAATATTCCTCATCAGGGGGAACGGAGTTCGCCTCTCGGAGCCCCAAGGGCAGGCCCTCGGAGAAGGTACTTGCTCTGACATCGCCGTCGGTGTCCAAGACTGCGATGTATCGCACGTCGTCATTGGTGAGGAGGATTTCGTTCAGCTGCGTGTGAAGCCCGTAGATATCGTTGACGGCGAGAAGCTCGACGGCATGGCCCTCTAGGTGTTGGGAAAGGGCCAGCGCCCTTCTGTGCAGTTCCTCCTGGGAAAAGCCGGAGAGGGTGAGGCGGGCATGGAGGGTCCCGGCGAGGCCAAGGACGAGGATCAACGCTGCGATGGCAACGACGATCTTGAAACGCAGGCTCATGCGTCTTGACCTACGGGGCAAGCCCGTGTTCGCGCAAATAGGCTCGCATCTCGAGCACCGAGTTGTAGATGTTGTCGTTGGGCACCACAAAGCGGTCAACGCCGAGGGTACGGAGGATCTCGTTCCCCTCGGGGTCCTCGTGCATTTCCAGAAAGACCTGCCTCAGCTGCGCCTTGAGCTGTCCATCCAACCGCGGGTTCACCACGAATGGATAGATGCCGTAGGGTCCCCATCTCTCTAGAACCTTCACCTTCGACATCAGCCCGGGGTTCGAGACGTGCAGATGGTTGAAGACGACGCTGTCCACAGCGGCGGCATCGACCACACCATCGGCGACGGCGCGGATTGAGCTGTCGTGGGCGTACGTGAAAATGGTGCGGTCGAAAAAGGAGTCGGGGCTCTCCCCCATGAGAGACAACTGGTACAGAGGGACAAGGCGCCCGGTGTTGGAAAGGGGATCGGAGAATGCGAACGTGAGCCCGCGCAGATCGTTCAGGGACTGTGCCTGCGCGCCGCGATCCACGATCAGCAGGGAATAGTACACGGTATCGCCGTCGACCTCTGGCGCCACCAGAAGCTCCATGCCGAACTCCTCGCGGCCATCGAGATAGGGGTTCGTGCAGACCAGAGCCAGAGTCGCTTCGCCCGACTTCACCAGGTCGTTGATCTCAGCGTAGGTCTTCCCCTGCATGAGCTCCACTCTCTCGCCCAGCCTGTCAGCTAGGTAGTTGGCGAGTTGTTCATAGCGGTGCGAAGTGGCCAGGGGGGAGAGTATGGGCGCCACTGCCATTCGAAGGGCACCGGATGACGAGGGAGATCCTGCCGCTTCGGCAGCGACGGGATCCTGGCGGGAGAAGTCGACCTGTGGCGTGTCCCCGCCGCAGCCAGCCAGCACGGCCACTGTGACAATCCCCAGCACACCCAGCGCCAAGGACGGCAACCGGAAACTCATCATTGTCCTACCCGCATTCGCTAGATGTGGTACATGGCGGCCCTTGGTCGCTCCTTCTCGCGCTGCTGGCGACAGAGGTCCTCGAGAGTCATCGATTCCAGAAAGGATCTCATGAGCTGCCCCATCTGCATCCAGATATCCCTCGTGGCGCAAGTACTAGAGCGGGGACAACATTCAGGACTATCGGCGCACTCCAGAAGCGCAATCGGCCCTTCGAGAACCTGGAAGATGTCGCTAAGCCTTATCTCAGACGGCGGCTTGGCCAGACTGGTTCTGGCGCGAATCCCGCGATCGCTTCTCAGCAGGCCCGTCGCCTTGAGTCTGCTGGTGATATGTTCGAGATACTTCCTTGACAGCTGCTGTCGTTGGGCGACGTCTTTAAGGTGTACCGGACCTTCTGCGCCGTGAAGAGCGACATCAAGCATCGCCCTGGTTCCGTAGCGTGCTCTGGTGGAGACCTTCATGTGAAGATTGGCACTAAGCCTATCGTCTGACTACCAAGTTACCCCCGGGGCCATTCGCCGTCAAGCGATAGTGGGGGTTGTCACAATCTCAGGTGCTGGCGAGACTGGAACCATAGAAACCCGACCATTCCCATCATTCACAGCCCCCAGACGGGGGCTGGCACCACTGAAGGTTGTGCCGCGGCCTCAAGGGGATGACGAATGGCGGGCGGCGCCCATCGATTCGGTCAGACGTCCATCTGCGGCGGCGGCTCCATACACTGGCAGTGCTGCACTGGGGCCAAACCGTCAGTCCCGCCAATAACTGGCCCGCCGTGGACCCACATGTGCACGATGGCGGAACCGTGCATCCAGGTTCGCGGCGTAGTAATGACGACGTCCGATCTTCCGCATACGGACCATGCTAGCCCGCCGCAGCTCCCCGATGATGCTGCATACGGTAGGGCGGGACAGCAACAGGTTGTCTGATAAGTCACTGGCGGTGCAGTTGGGGTTCGTGGCGATGCGGAGAAGCACCGCGTCATGAGTGGATCGCTAGTTCGAATTCTTTCTTTGCGTGGCTAGCCTCTGTTCTGCAACACGCGGCGGGCGAACCCCTGCAAGATTTGCAGCCATCTCCGACAAGTTCATCTACGGGTACGAAGATCAACCCGCGGCGGATTCAGGACCTGCACCGACGTGTGGATCGCGATGGTCCCCTCTCCTGCGCTGCCATCATCTGTGCAGCGCAGTTCGACGCTGACGGCAACCTCGGCGGATGACGGGAGCCGCGCGCGTGCCTGGTCTGCTCCCCGAAAACCGGTCCAGCGGGAGTGCGACTTTCGTGGGATGATCTGAGCCGAAGGAAAGGAGGATCATCGTGTGAAGAAGTCGCGCTACAGGGCGGGGCAGGACGTGGTGCGCCGAAAGTGGTGACGCCCTCCTGCCGCCGCGACGTAGTGACGCACCTGCAGGCCGCCTACAGGGTGAGCGAGCGCTGTGCGTGCCGGGCGACGGGCTTCCCGCGGTCGACGCAGCGCTACCAGTCCTTGGCGGCGCCGCAGAGCGAACTGCGATTGCGTCTCAAGGAGCTGGCGGCGGTACGCGTACGCTACGGCTACCGCGGCCTGCACGTGCTCCTGCGGCGGGAGGGCTGGACCGTGAACGCTAAGCGCATCTTCCGTCTGTACAAGGAGGACGGGCTGGTGATCAGGCAGAAGACGCCGAGACGGAAGCGTTCCTGCCGCTACCGCGGCGAGCGGACGGAGATCAGCATACCAAACCAGACGTGGGCGATGGACTTCATGTCCGATCGGCTGTTCGAGGGCCGCCCATATCGCAGATCCTGACGATCATCGACTGTCACAGCCGTGAGAGCCTGGCCATAGAGCCGCGCGCCAGCTTCCGCGCCTTCCACGTCATGGAGGTGCTCGACCGGCTGGTCCGCGAGCGCGGCCTGCCGACGACGATCCGCTCCGACAACGGGCCAGAGTTCGCCGGCAGGGTCCTGGATCAGTGGGCGTTCTTCAACCGCGTCGAGCTGGACTTCTCGCGTCCAGCAACGCCCACCGATAACGCCCACATCGAATCCTTCAACGCCCGGCTCCGGCAGGAACTGCTAAACGCCATGTGGTTCACTTCGCTCTCAGACGCCCGCGCTTGCATGGAGGCCTGGAGGAAGGAGTATAACCAGGACAGACCTCACAGCGCACTACAGAACCGGACGCCCAGACAGTTCATCGAGGAGGCGCGAGCGGCTGCCAGAGTTGCATAAGACCTGGATCTGAAACGGGGGCAAGACCAAACCCATCCTCACTAACATTGGGCCTGGACTTGTTTTCGGGGGCAAATGTCAGCTGCGCAGGTTGGCCGCTGCAATGGGCCGTCCGACCTCGTTGGCGAACAGGAGATCGCTGTCCTCCCGGGCAGACCCCAGCCATAGGCGCTCTCCCCGCCCGGCCAACACGGCGGCACTTCAAAGTGGCGACGGCTGTGCCCGTGACAATCCTGTGATAGGAGCCACGCGATCCTGAGGCGTCAACATCCGACGATACGACCATCCTAGTGGACTAGCTACGTGGCCAGCTGGTGAGGAATTCGACGCAAGGGGGGTGGACCAACTGCAAGAGGATGAGGTTGCCCTGACCTATCACCCCAAGTCCTCTCAAGTGTGCCGTTGCACAGTCGCTCAGCATCGGGTTCCGCTGTCGTCACTTCTCAGCACGGCTCTCTGGTCGCGAGCCGACTGATAGAATGTGTACGGGCCCAGCAGACTGGGAGATAGGGTCGCGCAAGGACAATGCGCAGTGAAATAGCGTTCATCACCAAGATACTCGTGCCGAGAAGACGCCCCGACACGATACGTCGTGCACGGATGCTGGAGAAACTCCGGAGGAGTGGCGGCGGCCAGTTGACGACTCTTCGGGCACCAGCGGGGTACGGCAAGACTACGCTCCTGGTTGATCTAGCGCATGAGGTTGCGGGGGGCGTCTGCTGGCTTTCCCTGGACGAGTGGGATCGCGATGCCACGACATTCCTCCAGTATCTGCGGGTGTCCGTCCTTCGCAGATTTGCCTCAGGGGGGGCCAGGAGCGGCCCAACCTTGTCGGGTCGGGAGCCGCGTGCTGAACTTGGGGAACTCACGACGCGGATGGCAGGCCACGACGAGGACACCTGGATATTCCTGGACGACTTCCACTGTCTTGACACCTCCGAGGAGGTGCTGGCACTGGTAGACCACTTCGCCCGGAGGCTGCCCTCCAACTGCCATCTCCTTCTCACATCGAGAACGCGGCCCGCCATGCCTTCCCTGGCTCGCTTGCGTCTTGAAGGAAGAGCACTGGAACTCGGGCCCTCAACGCTGGCTTTCACCGCCGATGAGATCAAACAGTACTATCGCTCAACGCGGGCTCAAGACATTTCGGATGACCAAGCTAAGCGCATCTTGATGTCCACGCAGGGCTGGCCTGCTGGCGTGGCCTTGGTCACGGACCCGGGTACCTTTGATGAGGGGCGCCATCCGACCTCAGCTGCACTGTCGGACTATCTGGCAGCTGAGATATTCGACCGCCTCACAAAGGACCTGCAGGAGTTCCTCCTGCGGACGAGTGTCCTTGACAGGCTGGAGGCCAGCGGCTGCGATGCAATTCTCCGTCAAGAGGGTTCAGCACAACTGCTCAAGACTCTGAAGAGGCACAACGTACCTATGATGCAAGTTGACGGAGCGGTGGCCGAGTACACTGTTCATCCCTTGTTCCGGGACTTCTTGCGGATGAACCTTCGCGTCGAGAGCCCCGATCTCTACCGGTGCCTCAATGAGGAGGCCGGAGCATGGCAGGCTGATCGCGGCCAGCCGAGCGAGGCCATTTGGCACTTCGCCCAGGCGGAGGACTGGGACCAGGTCACGAAACTGATTCAAGACGAGGCACCCAGGATCTACAAGTTGGGCAGATGGCACATGATCACCTCCTGGCTGGAGGTCATGCCAGCCAATGAGCTGCGTGAGCGTCCCGAGCTGAGGCTGTGGGAGGCAAGAATCCTCGTCCGGTTGGGCCAGGCTGATGAAGCGCTGCGGGTTGTAGACGAGGCCATTGGCCTCCTTGGGAAGTCCGCCTCGGTCACCCTTGCCCAATTCGAGACGATCCGAGCCACCGCTCTCAGGGTTAAGGGTGACGTGGGATGGGCTCTCACCTCTTGTCAACGGGCGGTGGATCTGGCCGCGAAGGGCAACGCTCCCGTCGACGTCCTGGCAGAGGCGCGGAAGCAACTGGGGCTTGTCCTGTTTGACATGGGCTCATTTGCGGAGGCAGCGCGAGAGCATCGCGGCGCACTCGACATCTACGAGCAGCGCGGGGACATCGAGGAAACGGCGTTCGTCAACGGCTGTTTGGGGTCCGCCCTGGGCTCGCTAGGCAGGCTAGCGGAATCGGCCGTCCACCTGGAGCAGGCCCGGAGGCAGTGGCGCAAGGTCGGCAACATCAAGGAGCTGAGCTGGGTTCTGAACAACCTGGGTATGGTTTACCACCTGATGGGGCAACTCGACCTCGCTCGTGAGCTCTTTCTGGATGCGCTCGCCAAAGCCAGGGAAAGCGGGCACCAGCGGGCTGAGGCCTATGCCCTGACCTCCCTGGCTGACATTGATCGACAACAGGACGACCCGCACCCAGCCCTCGAGCGGTATGAGCAGGCGCTAGTCATTGCCACAGATCTGGACGAGATGAGGCTTTCGGCCCTCGCTTCGACCGGCCTCGCCCACACGTATCGCCAAATGGGTGACGTGAATAGGGCAGAGGTGCTGGCTAGCCAAGTCCTTGCTGGTGCCCGAGAGCGCGAGAACCCATACGAGCAGGGCTTGGCGCAGATCGCATTGGGAAGACTCTGGCGGCAGCAGGGAAACCTGGACGATGCGGCCACTGCCCTCAGCTCCGCCGTGACGCTGTTTGACAGGGTGGATGCGAAGAAGGAATTGGCTGAAGCCCTGTTCTATCTCGCCGATTGCAGCCTGCCGGTGAGGCATGGTCGCAGCCTGCTGAAGCTCACCCTAGAAAGACTCGCGGCGGTCACCAAGGAACTGGGTCACGACCACTTCTTGGTGGAGGCCTCAAGAGAGGTCCCTGCCGTGGCTCAGTATGGAGCATCAAGGAGGATCGGCGGCGGTTTCTACCGCGACTTATGGCGTCGAACCAGTCCCCAGCGTTCGCAGGTCAGCGGGCCAGCCACAGGCGATAGTGAACGGACGGACCACCTACCCGTGGTTGAGGTGATGGCGCTTGGGGGCATGGAAGTGCATATGGACGGTCGGAAAGTCGTGGACATCGAGTGGGAAAGCGAGAAAAGCAAGGAGTTGCTCCTGCTGTTGCTCGTGCAGGGCCGGCCCTTGCGCAGGGACGAGGTT
>CAYFYG010000086.1:0-5496 GCA_964347225.1 uncultured Dehalococcoidia bacterium
CGGAGCACGAGCAGGGGCGACAGGCCACCGGAGGCGACGGCCAGCGGCAAGGGAGCCGCCATCAGGGCCAGCGCCGACCAGTGGCCGACGGGCGTGAGGGTGACGGCGAAGATGTAGGCCACCGTCACGGGTAGCTTCACGCGGGCGTCCGCCTGGTGGAGAAGGCTGCGGCCCACCTCGTAACGCTCAAGGCCGCCGACATGAATAGCCATCACTCTATCCCAAGAGACGTTCCCACGGCGATCCCCACCAGTCTGCGATCCGATCTAGAGACAGCTACGTTTGGTCGCCCGGCCTTGAGCTTGGCCTCGCATGCGCCTGCCCTCTGCTCCTCCGCAGAATGAAGCCGACACCGAGGGTTAGCGCGGCGACGATGAGCACCCCAAGTACCCCGGCCAGGATGGTCGCCGCATCGTCATTCTCGACCCCCGGAAGGACGTAGTCAGCGATGACCTTGTAGGGCGGATCCTCGGCTTCGTCGAGGAATCCCTCGTCCTCCGCCACCCTCTCCAGTCCGTCGGGATCCGAGGAGGCCAGGGGGGAGAGGAATGCGAGGCCCAGGGCGATCCCCAGGCCGACAACCCCAAGGCTGACATAAAAGCGCCAGTTCTTCACGGTCGGCTACACCTCACTCACTGCGACTTCGGCCTCCAGCAGGTCGCGGCGGGTGGCCAGCACGAATGCAACGGCGGCCACAGTGATTAGGCCCTCGCCGATGCCGATCAACGTGTGAACCCCCATCATTGCCGGCAGAGCGACGCTCAGTGGCGAGGTGTCAGACAGCACCAGTTCGAAGGTCGTGGCCAGAGCCGCGAGCTGAACCGATGCCCAGGCGGCGGCAAAGGCCCCGGCCAGGCGCACCCAGGGTCCGATATCGGAAAAGCGAGTGAAGGCCCAATAAACGCCATACCCGACGAACACGGCAATAACGCCCATGTTCAACACGTTGTTCCCCAGGGCAGCCAGACCCCCGTCCTGAAACAACAGCGCTTGGAGCCCTACCACGGAGGTCATGACGATGATCGCGGCCCACGGGCCCAAGAGGATGGCAGCCAGTGCACCCCCGACCATATGGCCGGAGGTACCACCGGCCACAGGAAAGTTCATCATCTGAGCAGCAAAGATGAACGCGGCCATTACGCCCATTAGGGGCACCATTCGCTCCCCAAGATTGCGGTTCGTCGCCCTCACGGCCACAGCTATCGCCACACCAGAGAGCGCAAAGCCGACACCTGCGACGGGAGCACTGACGAAGCCGTCCGGAATATGAAGGGCTGGGGTCTGGATAGCGTTTAGGGCGGATGGATCAACCGCTGCCACGCCGTCGTTCCTTCCCGGCACAGCCAGCATCGGCGCATTCCTGGCAGAGCCCGAAGATGGCGAAGTGCTCCATATCCGCGTAGAATCCATGCTTTTCCTGGAGGCGGGCCCGCAGCGGCTCCATCAGCTTGTCGTCCATGGGGAAGGTGTGGCCACACTCGCGGCAGACGAGATGGTGGTGGCTCGGCCCCTCGGTGAGCTCGTACTCCACGTGTCCCCCGCCGAGGTCGGTCTCGCTTACCAAGTGAAGCTTCTTGAGGATTTGGAGGGTGCGGTAGACGGTGGAAATATCCACGTAGGGGTACTGCTCCACCACCTGCTCGTGGATCGCCTCGGCACTGATGTGCCCTTTGGCGCCGTGGATGATGGAGATGATCAGCATGCGCTGGGGCGTAAGGCGATACCCGACCTCGCGCAGAGACTCCATGATAGAGCCGTGACCCGTCATTATCGCAATTCAGGGTAGTTGCAATTGGTTGCAACTACACCCTATCGTCATTGCAGCCGGCTGTCAATAGGTTGGACAGCAGTGAGCGCCCCTGTTCGCTGTCACCGAAGGCGGTGCTCCTCGGCAGACATTGAAGGCGGACGAGCGGGCTTGCCGCACCCCTTGAGATGTGCGCCCGCGGATGCGGCTGGCCGGCGCGCTACCCTCCGGCCAGAGGCGGAATCAAGGTCACCCGGTCGCCCTCGTGAAGCCGATCCGGGAAATCGGCGATGCGCTCGTTGAGAACGATGACGCCCGCCAGCTCTTCCGGCACGTTGAGCTGGCGTACAAGCGTCTGCACCGTGGCACCCTCCGACACCGTGTACTCGAACAGCGGCTGTCCGTTGGGAGAATACTGTCCCAGATAGGTCTGAAGCTCAACCGTCACTCGCATCCGTCGCTACCTCTTGTCACTCTCGCAAGTCAGCATACCATGGTTGATGCGCTCGCCGTGGAGCATGTGTTGCCAGCGGGCAAGTCGGTGCTGCGGCGGATCAGACCTATCACGCTCAACCTTGACGCTGATGCAAGCCCCGCTTCTGCGGCTGAGCGAGGACCATCCTCACGAGAGCCGCTGCCTCTTGACCAGAGACATCAGCAACGCCGAAACCGACGTCATCGGCTGCACTCCGACCGTGTCAACAAGGCGCCGCGGGCTGTAACAAGCCAGCTAGCCCGCGCATCTAATGAGCAGAGGAGAAAGGGATGCCGTTCGGCTTGCACAAGTCAGACAAGCAGCCAGAGTACGAAAGCGAACCGGCAAAGGAGAAGACCTTGGAGGACCGGGAGAGCGCGGGCACCGCTCACGCCGAAGGCAGCGGACCTCCCCCCACTGACCAACCACAAATCGGGGGCCAGCCGCAGGAAGAGACCCCTGACGCCATGGCCTTTCGGCCGACGTTCCTTGATTCGGACGCACCCAGCGAACGGGCACCGGCAGCGCAGCCGCCAAAGGGCGACGCCTTCTTCGTCTCGGTGACCAGGGACGACGGGATCCAGACCCACCGCTTCGACGACTCCTCACAGGCTCAGACTTTCGTCGAGCAGCTCCTGGAGAAGGGCGTGCCCCAGGATGAAGTGACCGCCTTCAGCGGCCACCAAGTGGCCCTGAGGGTCAGTCACCGGCCTGTCGTCAAGCTGGCCACCAGCCAGGACGACTAGACCTCCCGCCGATCCAGCCGTGCTATACTTCCCTCGACTGCGTCAACGAGGTTCAGCATGCCCAAGGCCCGCATCAACGACATCGAGATCAACTATCGGGATAACGGAGAAGGCTTCCCCCTTCTGCTGATCCACGGCTTCACTGGCAATCTGCGGAACTGGGCCCTCCAAGCCCCTCTCTTGGCCCGCGGCTTCCGCATGGTTTCCTTCGACCAGCGCGGTCACGGTCACTCTGGGAAGCCCACCCGACCTCAGGACTACTCCCTGGAGCTGATGGCCGAAGACGCCCACGGCCTGCTCCGGCACCTGGAGATCGATTCATGTTACGTGGTGGCGCACTCCATGGGCGGCATGGTGGCTCAGCACCTCGCCCTCACGCACCCGCAGCCGGTGAGGGCGTTAGTCCTGGTGGACACCGCCGCCGAGGTCACGAGCGCGATGCGCACGCGGGACGGAGCGCGTTTGGTGGAGATCGCCCGCGACCAGGGGATGGAGGCAGTGTTCGAGGAGCAGCTCCGCAGCAACCCCATGGCGGAGCAGATACGCAGTCAACCGCAGCTCCTGGGCCTCTGGCGCCAGCAGTTCCTCCTCACCTCCCGCGATGCCTACATCCACTGCGCGCGCGCGATCGTCGGACGTGAGCCCTTGTTGGACAAGCTGCCCGCGATAGGCGTGCCCACCCTCATCATCTGCGGCGAAAATGACGACCCGATGGTAGAAGCGTCGCGCCGCATGCACGAGCAGATCGCCGGCAGCGAACTGGTGATCATCCCCGGCGCGGGTCACACACCACAGTTCGAGAGGGCTCCCGAGTTCAACCGTGTTCTTGCCGAGTTCCTCACTCGCGTGCACGAAGGGGTAGCGGCCGCCGGAGGCTAGACCGTGGCCCAGCAATACGACATCGAGGCCATCCGCCAAAAGTACATCGGCACCGAGACAGCCAAGGCCCGCGGCCGCTTCCCGGTGGAGTACGACCCCATTCGCCGCCACTGCCACATGGTGGACGATAACAACCCCCTCTTCCTGGACCCCGAATACGCCAAGGCCACGGAGCACGACGCCGTCCTTTGCCCCCCCTCTGGCTGGCTGGCCCTCTACTTCGCCAGCCTGGGGCCCTGGCCCGCCGTTTTCGAGCCCCTCCTCCCCATCGTGCCCACCCCCGGCAAGCGCATCGTCAACATGGCCCAGGAGGTGGAATGGTTCCGCCGCGTCAAGGTGGGCGACCACCTCTCCGTCCGCCGCCGCGTCGCTGACGTCTATCAAAAGGGCATCTCCATAGACCCGGAGGCCGTCTGGATCGTGGCCGAGGCGATCATCACCAACCAGGACGACGACACGGTCTGCGTCATCCGCAACACGCTGCTCACCCATCGCACGCCCCAGGAGGTTGCTGCCGGAGAGAGCGCCGCGCCTCACAGCGAAGGACAAGCATGAGGCGGTCCCAGATCTGTTGGCAGGATGCGGAGGTCGGTGCGGAACTCGAGGGCTTCGCACTCGACATAAAGCCCCGCCGCGCGTTCCTCCAGATCAGCGGCTCCCAGGACTGGTACCCCGTCCATTTCGATCCCGCCTTCGCCCGCAAGGCCGGTCACGAGGACATCTTCATGAACACCGGCTTCCTCCAGGCAGCCCTCGTCCGGGTGATCACCGACTGGATGGGCGACGCTGGCTTCCTGCGCAAGCTCGACTTCGAGATGCGTCGACAGCAGCGCCCCGGCGACATCATGGTCTGCAAGGGCAAGGTCAAGGATCGCTACCGCAAGGACGGCGAGGGCTGGGTGGAGCTGGACGTGTGGGCGGAGAACGAGCGGGACGGGGTGACCACCCCCGGCAAGGCCTGGGTGACCCTGCCCCTGCGCGAGGAAGGCTAGGCGGCCCGGGCGGCCAGCAAGCGCTGGATCGCGGGCAGCGCCCGACGGGCGGCATCCTCCCCCCGGCGCGCCGCTGCCCCGATGTGCCAGGGCCACATCGCGCTGATGCCCTGCAGGTTCGGGCGTATTTCGATGTCGGCCGGCGCTTGCCTCGCGCGGCCCTCAGACAGCATCTCAGCCAGGAACCCGATCTGATCACTCACATCGGCTAGAAGCGTCGAATGCCGCCGGTAGGCCGCTCCCACCCGAGCCGACAGCGGCCGCAGCGCCCTGGGAAGGACGAGCGGCGCGCCCACGTCCACGGAGATCACAGCGTCGGCACTCAGTTCCCGCGCCGCCCACACGGGCACCGCGTTTTGCAGGCCGCCGTCAACTAGAGCGCGGCCCCCGAGCATGACAGGGCGACCGATGATCGGCGGCCGGATGCTGGCCTCCACCGCCCGGCCCACATTGCCCGTGCGCAGGACGACTGGGTGCCCGCTGCCCACATCGAGAGCTACGGTGGCGAAGGGCACCGCCAGGTCCCGGAACTCCAGCCGCCCGCAGGCCTCCCAGAGCCTGCGACCCATCCGACCCCCGCGGCGTGATAGACGCAGGTCGCGCAGGAACCACTCCAGGAAGTCGGACGGCGTGAAGCCCATGGCCACACGCTCCGCC
>CAYFYG010000087.1:0-2219 GCA_964347225.1 uncultured Dehalococcoidia bacterium
GCGAACTGGCACGGGGGTCCCGCAAGCGGCTGGGTCGGCTGGAGCGAGCTCGGCGGGAGATGGTGGCGGAGATGATCCTGGAGTCCATCACCGGCCTGGATGGAGACGCCTATCGCGCAGACCTGGCCCCCGCGGCCAGCGAAGCCGAACTGCTACGCCAGGGCCAGGCTCTGGAGGAAACGTCCGCTCGCTTCTACCGGGATGCAGCGGACAAGATGCCCATCCGCGAGGTCGTCCGCCTGTTCCAGCGGCTGGCGCGAGAGAACGAGCAGCGTGAAGCACAGCTTGGCCGTTAACCACTGGCTTGGTCGCCAGCAGTCGGCCATTGACACCGAGTGGCTAATAACTCACACTTAAAGACAAGGAGGTACATATGACACGCAATCTGACCCAAACCCGAGAGCTGTTCGAGAAGGCAAAGCAGTTCATCCCCTATGGCGTCAACTCTAACTTTCGCTACTGGGGGGAAGAGGACACCTTGGTGGTGATGCGAGGGGAAGGGTCCCATGTCTGGGACGTAGATGAGAATCAGTACATTGACTACCGGCTGGCCTTTGGTCCCATCATCCTGGGGCACGGCTACCCCCCGGTGGTGGAGCGGGTGGCGGAGGCGATCCGCGACGGGACGCTCTTTGCCTGGACAACCCCCTTAGAGATCCAGGTAGCGGAGCGGATCGTCCGCCTGACCGGTGTGGAGAAGGTGCGCCTCTCCAACACCGGCACCGAGGCGACGATGCACGCCTTGCGCATAGCCCGCGCCTACACTGGCCGGGAGCGATTCATCAAGTTCGAGGGCCAGTACCACGGGATGTACGACTACGTGCTATTCACTACCGCCTCGACCCCGGCGAGTGCTCTGGGCTCTCGTCGTAACCCCATCAACGTGCAAATGAGTTCCGGCATTCCGGAGGGCATCCGCCGCTACGTCATCAACCTGCCCTTCAATGACTTTGAGCGGCTGGAAGAGGCAGTGGAGGCTCACTGGCACGAACTGGCAGCTATTATGGTCGAGCCTATCTTGGGCAACGCCGCGGGCATCATGTCTCAGCCCGGCTGGCTGGAGAAGGTCCGGGAATTGTGTGACCGTCATGGTATCGTGCTCATCTTTGATGAGGTAAAGACCGGTTTCCGGGTCGCCCGGGGTGGGGCGCAGGAGTACTTCGGCGTGAAGGCCGACCTGATCACCTACGCCAAGGCGATGGGCAACGGCTTCCCCATCGCCGCCATCGGTGGGAAAGAGGAGGTGATGATGGTGATCGAACCAGGGCGGGTGTCCCACGGCGGAACCTACACCGGCAACACTGTCGGCACCGCCGCCGCCGCCGCGACGTTGGAGATCCTAGAGACAGAACCGGTCTACGAGGCCCTCTTTCAGCGGGGCCAGATGCTCATGGACGGCATCCACGAGATCCTGAACCGGGCCGGTATACCTCATTTCGTCACTGGCCTGCCGCCCATGTTCAGCTTTATCCTTGGTGTGGAGGAGGAGCCGGTTGACTTCCGGGGCTACTGCATGGGCGACGATCCCCTATACGAACGGCTGGCGATGGCCCTCCTCGAGCGGGGGGTGATGCTCGACTGCGATGGACGAGAGCCCTGGTTCCTGTGCTATAGCCACAGCGAGCAGGACATCGCTGATACGTTGACGGCGTTTGAGGAGGCGGTCAAGGCAGTGATCTAGGTTTGCAGGTAGCAGGGAGGAGAACAATGCCTTACGGATACCACGGCAAGATTCTGCATGTTGATCTGACAGCAGGGAAGGTCCAGGTGGAGGAGCCCGAGGAGACCTTCTACCGCAAGTATATGGGCGGGAGCGCGATGGGAGCCTACTACCTCCTGAAGCACACCCCGCCTGGCGCCTACCCACTGGGGCCGGAGAACACTCTCAGCCTGATGGTCGGCGTCGTCACCGGCGCGCCCTTCTCTGGGCAGTCTCGGGTCACCGCCACGGCCAAGTCGCCCGAGACCGGCCTCGTCGGCGACTCACAGGCCGGGGGGTTCTGGCCGGCGGAGCTCAAAGCCGGCGGCTTCGACGGCATCGTGGTCCATGGCAAGGCCGAGCGGCCCGTCTACCTGTGGGTGCACGACGGGGAGGCGGAGCTGCGGGACGCCGCCCACTTCTGGGGGCAGTTCACCGCCGATGTGGAGGACGCCATCCGGGCGGAACTGGACGACGGGCGCATACAGGTCCTTCAGTGCGGCCCGGCGGCTGAGGAGGG
>CAYFYG010000088.1:0-2299 GCA_964347225.1 uncultured Dehalococcoidia bacterium
GGTGGATAGGCCATGAGCGTCTCCGACAGCGTAGGTAAGCTCACAGACTGGCTGGACGAGCGGCTCGGATACCGGAGCATCGTCCGACAGGAACTCACGGAGAAGCCGGCACCCCGCCACCTGAGCTTCATGGATGCCGTTGGCTGCCTGGGAGGGCTGTCGTTCGTCCTTTTCATCGTCCAGGTGGTGACAGGGGCCTTCCTCTTGTTGTTTTATGTCCCGCATGTGGACCAAGCGTTCTCGAGCATCGAGAGCATCGACTCGAACGTCCAGTTTGGCTGGTTCGTCCGGCGCATCCACATCGTGGCCTCGAGCTTGATGGTGGTCACGGTGACGCTGCACATGATCAAGGTGTGGCTGACCGGGGCGTACAAGCCGCCGCGGGAACTGCACTGGGTATCGGGCTTCGTCTTGCTGCTGCTCACGCTTGCGATGTGCTTCTCGGGGTACCTGCTGCCGTGGACGCAGATGTCGTTCTGGGCTGCCACAGTGGTGGCAAACGCGGTGGAGGTCCTGCCGTTTGTGGGAGTCACAGGCGCCGAGTTGTTGCGCGGCGGAGACGCCATCGCCCAACCGACTCTAGTCCGCTTCTATGGCTTTCACGTGGCTGTGCTTCCGGGGATCATGGTGCTCTTCCTCCTTAGCCATTTCTGGATGATCCGGCGTACAGGCATCGCGGAGCCGCTCTAGGAGGTGATGGAGGTGGCAGAGCCGAGTCAAGAGCCGGGTACATTGAAAAAGAAGAAGAAATACGACGGCTGGAAGCGGGGTACGGAGCCCTTCTTCCCCAACGAGATGGTCTTCATGGCGCAAGTTGTCATGGTACTTCTGGTCGTGCTCTTTGCCTTCGTGTTCTTCTTGACGGAGTGGCTGCTTCCCCCGGATCAGATCGCCGATCCGTTGGTGACGCCGGAGCACATCAAGCCAGAGTGGTATTTCCTGGCCTCCTTCCAAGAGCTGAAGATAGTGCCGAGCGAAAGCCTTGGGTTGTTCATCCAGATCGGCGTGATCTTGGTGGCGTTGCTGCTGCCCTTCTGGGATCGGGGGAAGGAGCGCAACACGTTCAAACGGCCAGGTATCTTCCTCCTGGGGATAGCAGCGCTCGGCCTCCTCGTCGGACTCACCAGCTATGCGGCGTTGCAGTAGGGAGACCTGAACTGAGAATGGCAGACCGACGATTTGTGAGAGCCCTGCCGATAGGCTTTCTGGCGCTGGGTCTGGTGGCCGCCAGCCTGGCGATCCTGCTGCAGGGGGCGCGAGCGGAGTCCGAAAAGGACACTGCAGAGGGTGCGGTGCTCACAGGGAACTACTGCGCCGAATGCCACACTAGCGGCGACGAACGAGTTCAGACGGCCCTGGCCTGGGGAGGGGGCGTCTATCGCCAACAGAGCATCCCCTGCGACCCGCTGCGAATCGTGAGAGAGGAGCGCTATCACGCCGGCAACTTGATGCTGAAGATCGCCGACATCGGTGAAGACTTCAGCGGGGAGCGAATGGGTGCCGAGACGTTGATCGAGCGTGTGGAGCCACAGCGCGATGGCTTCGACAAGCTGATGCAAACCGAGGTGGAGTCCGTTGCCGATTTCACAGGCAACGCCAAGGCCTTGCGGTTCGAGACCGGCAAGCTGGTGCCGGAGGCGCTGGAGATGCATGACGAGACGCGCAACCGGACCGTGATCATGGCCGTGGTGTTCGGGACCATCTTTCTCGCCTTCCTCGGATTCTTAGGTATCGAACGGACGCTGAAGAAATGACGATCATTTGGACAATGCTACGATCGGGCAGAATCGTAAAGGGACTGGTGCTGGGCGCAGCCGTGTTGATGTTGCTTCTTGCGCTTAGCTGCGGTTCGTCTGAGAGCGAGACCGAGGAAGCGGACCCAGTCGCTGAGGCTATGGCCGCGGCGAACGAGGTCGCGGACCAGCAGGAGCGGGCGATCGCCAAAGCGTGGGCGATGGGGCAGATAGCGACGGCCTGGGCCGCCATCGACCCAGTGGGGGCGAAAGGGGCAATCGAGGACAGCGTTCGGGCGGCGGAGCAGGCGGCGAGCGGCGGCGAGGAACAGCGCAGCGACGCCGCCGATCTGCGAGAGCAGGCAGCGACGTGGGAGCCGGTGGACTGGCGCTCGGCGATCGCCCTGGCGGAACGAATGGAGCGCAACGCGTCGCGGGCCTGGGTCCTGCGAGCGATAGCCGGGGAACTGGCAGACGTGGATCCCGCTCTGGCCAGTTCTCTGTTAGCGACCGCCCTGGAGATCGCGGAGGAGAACCCGCTGCCTCAGTTCGGAGCTGCGGATGAG
>CAYFYG010000089.1:0-3229 GCA_964347225.1 uncultured Dehalococcoidia bacterium
GGCCTGGACGCCGTCTGCCTCACCGAGCACGACTTCACGTGGGACCCCGAGAAGGTGCGCGATCTCGCTAGGCGCCACGCCTTCACCGTGATCCCCGGCATCGAGGTCAACACGGAGAATGGCCACATCATCGCCTTCGGCCTGGAGCGCTACGTCTACGGCATCCACCGCATCGCCGAGTTGGCCCGCCTCGTCGATGACTCCGGCGGGGCCCTCATCGCTGCCCACCCCCACCGACGCCAGTTGCCTTGGCGACTGCGCCGCGAGGGCCATCCCGACGAGGCGTCTGCCTGGAGCGAGGCGCTGCAGCGGGCTGTCGCCAACCCCGCCTATCGACACGTATGTGCCCTGGAGACCCTCAACGGTCGCAGCAGCCAGCGGGAGAACGACTTCTCTCAGGAGCTCTGCCGCCGCGTCGGGCTACCCGCTGTGGGCGGGAGCGACGCGCACCAGTGGGACGACCTCGGCCGCTGCGCCACGGAGTTCCAGCGACCCATCGCTGACCTCGCGGACCTCATCGCCGAGCTGAAAGCCGGGCGCTTCCGGCCGCGGTGACTGTGCCCCCGCAGGCCGGGCTTGCGCTATCCCTCCCCCACGGCCGATAATTCGCCGCGAAGATGGAGTTCCTTCAGCGCCTATCCATTCCCCGACGCTTGGCGGCCCGCGTCTGGCTGTTCACCCTGCCCTCCGCTCTCGTCTCCTTCGAACGGCGACAGCGCATTCCCAGGATGCCCATCGGCCGTGGACGCTTCCTTGGCCTGGTGCTGATGGCCGGCGGGGCGGTACTGCTCCTGCGCAGCCAGAGGGCGCAGGAGCAGCCGCGAGCGGGGTCGCGCGGCCTCTCCCGCATCCGCGAACGGCCCGCCGTGGGCGGCGCCCTGCTCGTCCTGAGCGGCGTGGGCGTCCTCCTGCGCTCCCTCATGCTCACCGCCTACGCCATGGGCCTGGCCTTCGCCTTCGCCCGCGATGCGGTGGAGTTGGAGGAGCCTCAGCTCCCTCGCCGGGACGGCGATGGCGACGTCTGGGAGTACGAGGAAACCCAGGTTTGACATCAGTCGGGGCCTGATGTATGCTCCCTGACGCAAACGTCAGGGATGGTCACCTCGTCCAAGGAGGCGCTCTATGGCCGAGCCCGAATCGTCGGTCATCACCGATGCGATGCGCGCCGAGATCGGCAAGGAGTCCGAGCCCGTAACCTTCGAGGTCGACAAGACCGCCTGCCGCATGTTCGCTCGCTCCGTCGGCTACACGGACCCCATCTACTACGATGAGGATCACGCCAGGAGCAAGGGATATCGCAGCATCCCCGTGCCCTTCGCCTTCCTGGGCCACCCCGTGTACAACCCCAACGCGCCCCAGCGCCTCGGCGGCTACTTCCGCACTGATACGCCGTTCAAGCGCGTCCTCAACGGGGGCACCGACATCGAGTATTTCGACACTATCTGCGCCGGTGATGTCCTTACCGTCACCAGCAAGCTCGCGGACCTCAGCGAACGCCAGAGCAGGCTGGGCCCCATGCTCATCACCGTGACCGAGGGCACCTATCGCAACCAAGACGGCAAGGTCGTCGCCAAGATGCGCGGCACCGGCATCCAGTACTGAGGCTAGGTGTAGGGGTCGAGCACACTCGGCCCAATCCGCTATTAGGGAGAAGCGATGATGCCAGACCAGCCATACTTCGAGGACACCAGCGAGGGACAGGAGGTCACGCCCCTCACCCAGCACTGCGACTCGCAGCGCCTTGTGTACTGGGCCGCCGGCTCCGGCGACTTCTACCAGATCCACTACGATAAGGACTTCGCCCAGGGCACTGGCCTGCCCGACCGCATCGTCCACGGCGCTCTCAAGCATGCCCTCTTGGGGCGGATGCTCCACGAGTGGGTCGGCGAAAAGGGGCGGGTGAAGCGGGTAGCGTGCCAGTACCGCGGCATGGACATGGTGGACAAGGACGTCATCTGCAAGGGCGTGGTCACCGGCAAGCGCACCGAGAGCGGGGAGAACCTGGTCGATCTGGAGGTGTGGACGGAGACCCCGGATGGACAGAAGACCACTCCCGGCACGGCCACCGTCGTCCTGCCCTCGCGGAGCTGAGGCCAAGGGCCGCCATACATAGCGAGGGTGAGAGCTCCGAGTCGGTAGCGGACGCGTCAGGAGGTATCCATGGGACTGCTAGACGGTAAGGTGGTGGTCGTCACCGGTGCCGGCCGCGGCATCGGCAAGGGCATCAGCGTGCAGATGGCCGAAGAGGGGGCGCAGGTTGTCGTCAACGACCCCGGCGTCGGGCCCGATGGCGCCGGCCACGATGACGGCCCCGCCGACCAGGTCGTCGCCGAGATCAAGGACAAGGGCCTCGCCGCCGTGGCCAACTACGACTCAGTGGTCACGATGCAGGGAGGCGAAAGCATCATCCAGACCGCCCTCGACAGCTTTGGCCGGCTGGACATCCTGGTCAACAACGCGGGCATCCTCCGCGACCGCATGATCTTCAACATGACGGAAGAGGAGTGGGACGACGTCATTGCGGTCCACCTCAAGGGGCACTTTGCCTGCGTCAAGCCCGCCTCCGTCCTCATGCGGCAGCAGCGATACGGGCGTATCATCAACTTCTCGTCGGAGTCCGGTCTCTGGGGCAACGCCGGGCAGGCCAACTACGGTGCCGCCAAGTCGGGCATCGCCGGCCTCACCCGCGTGGTGGCGCGAGATCTGGGGCGCTACGGCGTCACCTGTAACTGCATCGCCCCGCGCGCCTGGACCCGTCTCACCGCCACGATCCCCCAGCAGCGACGGGGGACCGGCGTCGCCGCCCCGGAGACGGAGCCACTCGAACAGTTGGCGCCCGACTTCGTCGCTCCCATGGTCTGCTATCTGGCCAGCGACTATGCGTGGAACGTCAACGGCCAGATCTTCCTCGTCTACAGCGGCACCGTGGCCCTCCTCAACCACCCTCTGCCTTCGACCACCATCTTCAAGAAGGGCATGTGGACGCTCGATGAGCTCTCCAAGACGGTGCCCCAGTTGATGGAGGGAACGCGCAACCCGGCCCCGCCGCCGGATCAACTGGAGATACCGGGCCGAGCCAGGTCGGAGCCGCAGCCCGAGGCGGCCGGAAACCCGTAGGAGCGAGCAACGAGCGGTAGTCGCGGGGCTTTAGCTCTGCGCGCGGCACGGAAGGGGAGCAGTTGACGATGACCGACAAACTCAAGGGACGCAACGCGGTAGTCACCGGCGC
>CAYFYG010000090.1:0-2684 GCA_964347225.1 uncultured Dehalococcoidia bacterium
CTTCTGCATCAGCTCCCGGCACCAGCGGTCCACCTCTTCGTCCAGCTTGTCCTGGGGGACGACGGCGTTGACCAGCCCCATCTCCAGCGCCTCCTGAGCGGAGTAGCGGCGGCAGAGCATCCATATCTCCTTGGCCTTCTTGGCGCCGACGACGTGAGTGAGGTAGGCGACGAAGTGACCGGAGGCGGGGCTGCCGATCCGCGGGCCGACCTGGGCGAAGGTGGCGTTCTCCGAGGCGATGGTGAAGTCGCAGAAGTAGGCCAGGTGGTTGCCTCCGCCGATGGAGTAGCCGTTGACGCGGGCGATGATCGGCTTCATGCAGTCCTCGATGCCCACGTGGGGATCAACGGGGGACGGTGCAGCGGCTCCTTCCTGCTGCACCTCCTGGAGCCAACGGACATCGCCACCAGCGCAAAAGGCCCGATCGCCGGCGCCCGTGATGACAATGACCCCCACCTCCGGATCGGCGCAGGCTGCCTCCACCGCGTCACGCATCTCTGTTAGGGTCTGGCCGGTGAAGGCGTTCATCACATCAGGGCGGTTGATGGTGATCCAGGCGGCGCCGCGGACGCGGTGGTGCTTCTGGTAAGTGATGTCCTGAAAGTTGCTCATGACGTCTCCTTAGCGGCGAACTGTGCGCAACGGTATTGGTGCCCCCAGCGGGATTCGAACCCGCGATCTCCACCTTGAAAGGGTGGCGTCCTGGGCCACTAGACTATGGGGGCATCGACTCATCGACATGGCCCGCCCCCAGCCCGCACCAGGTGTGGGGGTCGGCCCGATGGCATTCTACGGGATGACGAGCCCAGCTGACAAACGGAGTGGTGTTTCGGGACAGATTCGGGACAGTTAGTCCTGGGAGGCAGAACCCGGCACCATCAGCGACCGCGAGCCCAGGACTTTGGCGTAGATCGCTTGCAGGGAATCCTCTTCGTCGCGACTGGCCCAGATGAATACCCGGCTCCCCTCCTGGGGTTCCCCGGCGACCGCCGTCCGTTGATCTACACGCACGGGGGCCAAGCCGACCTGCCAGGAGCCATCCTCCTCAATGTGGCCGATGTGGCCGCGCAGCAGCACGAAGCCGTCGCGCCCGGGAGCGAAAGTGGCCAGCAGCCGACCTCTCACCCGAGCATCGCCGTCACGGTGTCCCTCCAGGGTGACCAGGCTACCCACCTCCGGGACGTCGGCCTCCGGCGGCGCTTCCACCTCGACACCGCTGACCGTCCACTTCTCTTCATCTCCAGCCTCGAACACCCCTTCCATACGGATGGTGTCGTCTTCTGGCTCGGCCTCTGACTCGTCGGCGAGGACTGTAACTCTCTTGGCCACCAACTCGCCGTCTTCGGCCACTGCCTCCACACGGGCACGGGTCCCCTTGGCCAAAGCCCCAGCCTGGGCGTCGAACTCCGTATCGGAATTGACAAGGAAGCTCTGACCACCCACAAGCCAATCGTCAGTGGCATCCGCCGCGCCGATATCCTCCTCGATAACGCCCTCGTAGGCCAGAAGAGCGGGGGCGTCCTCCGCGGAGTCGCGTGTGGTTCCCTCGATGCTCGAGGCGACGGCCTCGCCACCGACTTCCTCCACATCGATCTCCACTTGCCGACCACGCAGAAGCTTCAGCTTGAGCAGCGTCGTCTCGGTGATGGCGATGCGCTGGCCGGCGAGCACGACTTCTCCGTCGCCTACGTCCTCCAGGGCACCGGAGACAATGTATCGCTGCTCGGGCTGCTGGCGCTGGGTGACCGTTATGCTGAGGGCCACCAGACGGCCGTTGGCACCCCGGGCAGCGGTGACCTCGACCGCTTGCCCGGGCTCCAGTTCGTCCGCCTCCCCCAGGGTCGCGGGTTCCAGTCGCACCTCCACGCCTCCGAACAACCACAGCTCCTCGGCCACGGGCTCCGCCAGCCCGGCGATGTTGATCACTCCGGAAGTCAAATCCCGGGGCGTTACGGAGCCCGGCCTGCCGCTGGTTCTCAATTGGGCGTTGTGCAGGGTGGCGACCGCCTCCGCGTAATCGTCGCGCGCGGACTCCGAGAGGTCGCTCCACAAGGCCAGCAGCAGGCCCTCCTGCTCCGCCGACTGCTCGCGGGCGCGGCTCAGAAGAAGCAGTTCATCTGGGTGATCCTCCAGGATACGCACCGCCCGCGCGTTGCGCTCGCGAAGGGCCGTGAGGACATTTCCCGGCACCGCCTTGCCGCTGCGAACCATCTCCATGATCTCGCCCGTCCGCTCATTGGACTGGTCGAGGAGTACTTCTGCCTTGTGGACATCGTCGAACACGAACCAGAGTCGCACCTCCTCAGTGGCGAGCTTCACACGATACAGAGGGCTGTCCGGGAGCGCATCCTGGGACGCGTAGATGGTGCCACCCCCGGCCCCCAGTATCGCCAACACGACCGCCGCGGCTATGGCCAGCGGCCGCATCCAGCCGATGCTGATTGAGAAGCGCGGTGTCCGCCCGAGCCGTATGTCTTCCGTGCGCCTGCGGAACCGCTGCCATGCGGCATCTTGAGCGCCCGGGCGGGGCTCGTGCCGCGGCGTCAGGCTGAGCCGCTGCGCCAGGAGAAGCGCGGTGCGCAGCTCCTCAGCATGCTCGGGAAAGCGAGCCAGGCATGCCTCCAAGCTCTCGCCCCGGCTGAGGGCGGCCAGGCATTCGTCCAGGATGGAGGCCGAACCGCGGG